>CAZUGH010000050.1:0-11080 GCA_964619785.1 uncultured Lachnospiraceae bacterium
AAGAACTTCGATTATATAATAATAAGATTAAGAAAATAGATGTTAGCAAGAATGCGCAGTTGAAAGTAATCAATATAGAAAAAAATCCAATTTTGGAATGTAATAATGATAAAAATTATCAATTGAGGGAATTCACATTAATAGATACAAATATTGTGTTTTTTCGGATGGTTAATAGAGATAATATTAAAGACGTAACATTGACAACTAATAATCGGTTAAAAAAAGTACAAGTTGAAAATTGTCCTGATATGACAGCATTATGGGTATCAGGAGACCGTCTTCAAGAATTTCAGATAGTTAATACGCCTAATATTTATAGTATTTGGCTAGGTGCACCAAAAACTGTTCCAAAGCTTATATATCCTATGTTATATAAGTTAGATAACTTGACAATTGATGTTAAAGGAAATACTTTTGATTTTACAAAGTTTCCGAATATTAGTAAATTGTTTTATCATATTGAGTTGCCAATAGATTCTATTAATCTTAGTTCAAATATTAAAATTAAAGACCTTTCTATTTGGGCAAAAGGTTCATTGAATAAATTAGATATAAGTGCTTTATCGGAATTGCAGAATTTGTCTTGTGGTAATTGTGAAATAAAGGAATTGGTACTTGGCACATATCCCAAACTACAAAGAATGAATTGTCAAAACAATAAATTAACAGGTTCTATGGACTTGTCTGGATCGCCATTATTGAGTGATTTGGATTGTCATAATAACCAATTGTCATTACTAGATGTACATGATTGTAAAAAACTATTTACTATGACTTGTGATAACAATAAGCTAGACAAAATAAATATTGCAAAAACAATTTTATATCGTTTTTACTGCAGGAATAATCCTGATGTCAACATATATGCGACACATACTGTGGATCACTTTTATAAAGATAAGAGTGCAAAGGTTCACTACATGGAAGGCGATAACATAGATCTTTGGTAGAAAGGATTATTATGAAAATCATAAAAAAACGAACCATCATTGCAATGATGATTACATTAGGAGCAGCAATGCTGTTCACCCCTGTGGCGACACAAGCTAAGTCAAAATCAAAAGAAATTGCGATTACGAAGAAGAATTTTCCAGGTAAAATACTCCGTGAGTATGTTTGCAAACATTATGATAAAAATAAAAATGGTGAGTTAAGTTATGCAGAGATAAAAAAAGCAAAAAGCATTACATTAAAGATGGGTTGTAACAATGTAAATATAAAAGGACTTAGTAAACTGTCATATATGACTAAGGTTAATTTGATTGGTGTATTATCAATTAAAAATGGATTTGAGTTAAATAAGTTGAAACGTGTAACTTCATTTGGTTGGGATAACACATCTCGTAATAAAGGAAAGATGAATCTAAAGTGGATTAGTAAATTGAGTAGGCTAAAAAGCTTGAAACTTAAATCTGTAGATATATCTTATCATAGTGTGATAAAGAAAATGAGAAAATTAGATACTTTTCTATGGACATTTGAAAAAACAAAGAAAAAGCACACCATTGATTTAAAATTATTTCATTCAATAAATTTAGAGCAACTATCGATAGTCAATGTAAAGGTATACAATGAATCCGAGTTGAAGAGAATGAAGGCACTTAAAAGCTTGATATTAAAAAACAATGGAATTAATCAGATAGATGTTAGTAAAAACACTAATTTATTATATATTGCCATTGAAAACTCCATCTCCCAATTAAATATTGATAACAATAAAAAATTAAGTGGTGTTTACATTGGGAAAACGAAAATTAGCAATATTTCAATTGCCGATAGAGGTGTTTCATCAATAGGACTATACGATAATGAATGTCTGAAATCAATTTCAATTATTAATTGTCCTAACATATTATCACTGGGGATATCAGGGAATTCTATTCAAGAGCTACATGTAATAAATACACCTAATATTGTTCGTTTAACAATTTGTTTGCCAGAAACATCGCCTATTTTGGATTTGTCACCAATGAACAAGGTGACGACTCTAAATATTACACTAAAAGAGAATGTTATTGACTTGACTAAGTTTTCTAATGTTGAAGAATTAGACTATTGTCTTAAAGCAGTAGTTGACACAGTTGATATTAACAATTCAAAAATTAAGAAGCTATCTTTTAGGTCATTTGCATCTGTTAATAAGCTGAATATAAGTGGCGCCTCCTGCCTAGTATCTGTTGATTGTTTTCATAGTGGAATCTCTGAACTTATACTGGGTTCTCATCCAAATTTAAAAAGACTTAATTGTAATAATAACAAAATAACTGGCACGTTGAATTTATCGCAGACTCCTGCATTGTATAATATTGATTGTTCAAATAATCAGCTTACTTTTTTGGATTTTCATAATTGTTGGAGATTGACAACGGTGTATTGTGAGAATAATCAATTAAAAAATATTAATATTACTGGTTCATGGCTTCTTTATTTCTATGCAGGGGGTAATCCGATGGTAAATATATATTGTGTTGGAACTCCAGAAAGGTATGGCTGGGATAAAAGTGCAGTGATTCATCACTTGGATTGGATAACCGGAGATCTTTGGTAGAGGGACATAGGTGATTATTATGAATGAAACGAGAAAACTAGTATTAAAGACATTACTTTTTTGGGTTTTTATATATACAATGATTAATTCGTCAGACGTCTACGCAAAGACATCGAAATCTGTGAAAATAGTAAAGAATATTTTTCCAGATGAGAATTTTCGTGGTTATGTACGACGTTGTTATGATAAAAATAAAGATGGTGTTTTGAGTAAAAAAGAAATCAAAAGAGCAAGGAAGCTATCTATTATTGATGAACCAGTATCAAGTCTTAAAGGAATGAAATACTTAATCAATATAAAAGAGATAAAGATCAATCTTCTAGGATGCAAAGATGTATCCTCATTAAGAAACCTTAAAAAAATAGAAGTAATCTATTTAGAGTCAGATAAACATGGGGGTATAAATACAAGAGTTGATTTGCAAGATTTATGTAAATCAAAGAATATTAAGTCATTACAGTTATATTGTGTGGATATATCTCATAGTGAGAAAGTTAGCACATTCAAAAAACTACATACTTTTTCATGGACAATGGAAAAAAACAAAAAAAGAGTGTTAAACTTGAAATCTATTAAGTCACCATTGAAAATGAAATCACTTTGCATTCGTAATGTAAGAATCAAAAATGAAACATGTTTAAAAAAGATGAAGAACCTAGAGAATCTAGAGTTGTATAAAAACGGAATGGTAAAGATTTCTGTTAATAATTATAAAAAACTCCGAACATTATCTATTGGTGGTTTACTCATGAACACAATGATAATTTCAAACAATAGCTTAGAAAAAGTAGAACTTATTTCATGCAAAAGAATGAGGACTATAACTATTCGAGATTGTAAAGATTTAAAAGATCTTTTCATTGATTGTGACAATTTAGATGTGATGAATATAACAAATGCTTCAAATATTAACGATTTGGCACTTTCTTTTGCTAAGAAGATTCCACGGTGGGAGGGAGACGTTTTATATAAGACAGATAACTTGAGCGTTAAAATATGTGCACCTTATGATTTTAGTAAAAAATGTCCTAATGTAACAGATTTCTCTCTTCTTATCACAAAATCGATGAAGGAAATAAACTTTGCTAGTGATTCTAAGATTAAGAAACTTCAAATAATGATTAAGAACAAAAATTGTGGAATAGATTGTCTTGATGTAGGTAGCTTATCTGAAATCGAGGATATTAACTGTGGAATGTGTGGTATTAAGAAATTGGTGTTAGGAGAAAATAAGAAATTACGTAGTTTATTTTGTTCTGATAATAAGCTAACAGGAACCTTGAATTTTACACAAACACCAATGTTAAACTATTTTGAGTGTAAACACAATCAGTTGACATCGTTAGATATGCATGAGTGTCGGCAATTGATAATTTTTAATTGTTTGTGTAATAAATTAAAAAATGTTAATATAACAGGTTCTTGGGTGAGAGAATTTGTATGTGATGGAAATCCAGGTATAAATGTTTATTATGTTCGAAAACCGACAGATGTTTACTCAAGTTATGATGAAAGTGCGGTATTACATGAGATAAAAGATGTAGCGAGTAACTTATGGTAGAAAGGATTATTATGAAAATCATAAAAAAACGAACCATCATTGCAATGATGATTACATTAGGAGCAGCAATGCTGTTCACCCCTGTGGCGACACAAGCTAAGTCAAAATCAAAAGAAATTGCGATTACGAAGAAGAATTTTCCTGATAAGAAACTTCGAAATAGTGTTCGTAAAAAGTTTGATAAGGACAAAAATGGGAAGTTGAGCCCAAAAGAGATTAGGAAAGCTACAAAACTAAAACTTTCAAATATAAAAGACTTAAATCTTATTGGAATCGAGAGGCTGGATTATCTGAGAAATCTTACCATTGTTAATTGCAATGTGACGAAACAGACTTCGATTAAAAAATGCAGTCAATTAAGGCAATTCATATGTACGAAATCTACTTTAGCAGGTACTTTGGACTTGTCTGATTTAAAAGAATTGCATAAAGTTAATTGTTCAAAGAATAAGTTGACAAGGTTATTACTGAATAATTCTAATGCAGCCAGTGTACGATGTACGGATAATTCTATGGTGCAGTTAAGTATGCTAAACACTGATGTGAAAAATCTATATTGTACTGGGAATCTACAAGTTGAAGTGATTGTTCCTAGAATTCGTCAGTGGACGGGAATGGAATCAACAGCAAAGGTGTTAGTACAGGGGATTGCAATTAATAAAGTTAATTTTCCTGATAGTGGATTCAGAAAATACGTTGGATTTTATATTGATACAAATCAAGATGATGAATTAGATTTTTCCGAAGTGATGTCTGTAAAGAAGATTGATATTGGTGAATTTTCCGATTTTCGCATTACAGATGAACAGTATGCAATATCATCACTTAGGGGGATTCGATTTTTTAAAAACCTAGAGTATTTGGATTGTAGTAATAACACAATTTATGATGTAAACGTGTCCTATAATACTAAATTAAAAAAGCTGTACTGTAATGATAATCATTTGACAAGTCTTTCGCTTGTGAATAATCATCGCCTGGAGCGGTTGGATTGTAGCAATAATGAGATTAATAAGTTGAATGTTACTTCGTGTAAATCACTTAGTTTTTTGAATTGTAATAACAATAAGTTAGGGTCATTAGATTTGCGAAATGCACGCTTTTTGTATTCACTATTTTGTAGAAATAATCGGTTGATTGCAGGAAATTGTTATGCTGTGGGTAGCCAACTGGTAGAATTTGATGGTGCAGGTCAAACAATGAATGTTCGAGTTAAACGTAAGAAATCAGGATATATGGTTAAACTTCTAAACTTAAAAAACACGAATCAGATTAAGCGTTTATCAAAAGGAAAAGTGATTTCTAATGGAATTCGGATTAGTAAGAAGAAGCTACCTGCTATGATAACCTATCAATATAATATGTTCCGTGATGGTAATGTGATGACAGATGTTGCTATTGTTCTAAAAAATAAGGAGAAAACACAATGAGAAAGTTACGATATGGTATGGTACTAGTGGTTGCTGTAATGTGTGCCATGACGGCATCAGCTTATACTAAACCACTTGATAATCCATCAGATGTCATGTATCCTATTTCTCTCATGACAGGGGAAGATGCTGGTGGAGAGAAGCTGATAGAGGATTCTTCTTTTTTAAAGTATCTAAAGAATGCAATATTTGTTTCCGGAGATTATGTGGGATACCCATTTGATCTTAATCAAGATGGAGTTCTCTCTGAGGACGAGTGTGATAAAGTTCGTGTCATATCAGTTACCAATCGAGATGATATACAAAGTTTAAATGGAATTGAAGCATTCCCAAAGCTCCGTGAATTGTATTGTGCCAAATCAGGAATTAGTAAATTAGATATATCGAGGTTGTCACGTTTACAAGAGTTACATTGTGGACAGACAGCGATTCGTGAGCTTGATTTGACGGGATGTCAAGGATTACAAGTGTTATTTGCAAGTGAGTGTCACTTGACAAGTTTAGATACTAGTAAAAATATGAAACTAGTAGAATTAGCGTGTATGTATCAGAATCTTGAAGGGTTTGAAATACTTGAGAATGGCTGGTACCAGGTACGATTGAAAGATTGGAGCAGGAATTTAGATTTAACAAGAGTTTCAAATGTCAGGATTGATGGTGGCCAATTCGATGGAATCAATAGCCGATACAATGAGGAGACAGGTGTTATTCAGTGCTCTGATATTATGAATCAGATTTCGTATGATTACAGCTTAGGGACAGAGGATAAAGTTGCAATGGATTCTTGTATGCATATTACAATGTCCCTTCAAGTGGGTCAGTATGAGTTGTATCAGACTAATAGTGGCGAACAGCTTCTGCCACAGTATTTTCCATTGAACACCGCAGACTATGCACCGGATACACCACAAAGAAAGGGATATGTGTTTGAGGGGTGGTATCAAAGTCCCGAATGCTTTGAAAGTGATAGATGGAATTTTGGAGAAGTTTTGCAAAAACCAATTACACTATATGCGGCATGGTCTAAAAAGAAATACACAGTAATTTATAACCCTAATGGTGGACAAATGCTAAATTTAAAAAGGCAAAATTTTGAATGGGATAAGGGTGATATTTTACCACGGGATAGCGCGAAGCCGATACGTTTAGGATATCAGCTCAGTGGATGGCAATGTGGCAAAACTATTTTGAACACAGAAAAGCAATACGATTATGGAGAGGTTGCTAGAAATGACAGGAAGAAAGAACTTGAGTTAGTCGCAATTTGGAAGATGAAATCGGGATATGGTCTACGATTGAAACTCAATTTGCCAGAGGGTCTTATACAAGGTGTAAAAAATGTGCCGTCTGATGAGACAGATATATCATGGGATGAATGCAGTTTGCTACCGACAGATGAACCAGAGTTAGCCGGTTATATATTTGATGGTTGGTTTTTGGATGCTGCATGTTCGGTTCGTGTTACTGATGAGATGACGTATCAGGATATTCATATGTCTCAGTATAACAATGATAATTTAACAGATAAAGGCATGATATATGGTCATTTTATTGAGAAACACTATACGATACAGTATGTTACTGGATGTAAGACTAAGATAGGTCCTAAGATAAATATACGGTGGAATGACTTGATTTATCCTCCTAAGAAAAAAATGGTGAAGAAAGGTTATCGTTTTGCTGGATGGCAACTTATAAATGGGAGCAGAGTGACGACAGTTAGACGATTGTGTGAGATTGCAGGTGAGTCACAGAGTCAAGGGGATTGTCTGATTATGAAGGCAATGTGGTATAAAAAGTATGAAAAAAAAGGCACAGTATTTACGAAGTATGGACAAAAGTATAAGGTGATTCAGTCAAATCGTAGAGGAAACAAGGTCAAGGCGTTACGAAGGAGTAAAAAAGCGCCAAAGAGAGTTTTTTATAATGGAATACTATTTCGTGTTGTAAAGAAATAATCTATCAATAGCATAATATAACAAGCCAAGGAAAATTTTGTTGTATTATGCTATTTTTTTGTCTATAATACAAAAGTATCATGATTAAGAAAGGGTGAAGACACATGCCAGCATTTTTAGAAGATATTACACCGTTTTATGGAACGGGTGAATGCAATGAAGATGGTTTAAGTTTAGAAGAATTTTTAGAGGAGTATGATCCATATCATTATAAGAATCCGTCGGTGACGACAGATATTTTGGTGTTGTGGCATCCAGAGAGTTTTAGTCAAGTTGAGACGGGTATGAAGGTGCTGATGGTGAAGAGACGCAATCACCCATCGATTGGCTGTTGGGCATTGCCAGGTGGTTTTGTCAATGTAGATGAGAATTTAGAGACTGCGGCAAAGCGTGAACTTGAGGAAGAGACAGGGCTTACAGATGTAAGTATAGAGATGGTGACGACATATGGTGAGGCAAACCGCGATCCGCGAGGCAGAATTATTACGTCTTCTTATGTGGCGCTTGTTGACGACTCGGTGGGTAAGGTTCAAGCCGGGGATGATGCGGCTGACGCTGCCTTTGTTGAGATTACGATGCATCCGCTTGATTCTCGAACGGAAGTAAGGGATGGCAAAGAGAAGGTTATCGATACATTTTCCTTGGAACTGCATAATGAAGAGAAGGGGATTAACCTTCATGCGGTGGTTGAACGTGTACAGAACGCGAAGGGACTCTTGAGAGAAAAGGTGTTCCATGTAGTTGAAAATGATGGGATTGCATTTGATCATCCACGATTTATCGTAGAAACACTATTGTATATTCAGACGTTATTATGATATGATAGCCTTACAGTAAATATTGATTAACGAAGGAGAGAGAACATGAAGAAGAGAACATTAGCACTTGTATTGTGCGTAGTTATGGCAATGGGCCTTATGGTAGGCTGTGGAAGTGATAAGGATGCGGCGAGCGGCAGTGATGCGAAGAAGAAGTTCACAGTTGGATTTGACGCAGCTTTCCCACCATATGGTTATCAGGATGATAACGGGGAGTATGTTGGATTTGATCTTGATTTGGCAGCAGAGGTTTGTAAGAGAAATAACTGGGAACTTGTTAAGCAGCCGATTGATTGGAATTCAAAAGATATGGAGCTTAACACGGGAGCTATTGATTGTATTTGGAATGGTTTTACGATGAGTGAAGACCGTGTAGATACTTACGCTTGGACCGAGCCTTATGTGGATAACAGTCAAGTATTTGTTGTGAAGGCGGATTCTGGTATTGCAGCTAAGGCGGATTTGAAGGACAAGAATGTTTTAGTTCAGGCAGATTCTTCTGCACTTGAAGCATTGAAGGCGAAGGATAATAAGGCTCTTAAGGATTCTTTTAAAAATTTGGATGAGGTTCCTGAATACAATACAGCTTTCTTGAATCTTGAAGCTGGTTCTGGTGATGCAATTGCGATGGATATCGGTGTGGCTGAGTATCAGCTTGAGCAGCGTGGTGCAGACAAGTTTAAGATTTTAGATGAGAAGCTTTCAACCGAGCAGTATGGTATCGGCTTTAAGCTTGACAATACAGAACTTCGTGATACCGTTCAGAAGACATTGAAAGCAATGGTTAAGGATGGCAAGTTCATGGAGATCGCGAAGAAATGGAAGCTTGAGAATGCAGTGTGCTTGAAAGCAGAATAAGTCAGGATAGGATGGAGCGTAGCGATGAATATTGCTAATATTGTTAGCCAGTTAGCCGAGGGCATGGGTGTATCGCTTGAGATTTTCGCGGTGACATTGATTTGTTCTCTGCCGCTGGGACTGATTATTGCCTTTGGTAGAATGTCAAAATATATGTTGATTCGAGTGATTGCCAAGGTCTACATATCGATTATGAGAGGTACGCCGTTGATGCTGCAACTGATGGTGGTCTATTTTGGACCATACTATCTGTTTGGCATGAGTATTAGCAGAGAGTATCGATTGATTGCTGTGTTCATAGGTTTTGCTTTGAATTATGCGGCTTATTTTGCAGAGATATACCGTTCTGGTATTGAGTCGATGCCAGTTGGTCAGTATGAGGCGGCTAAGGTTCTAGGATATAGTAGGGCTCAGACTTTCTTTAAGATAATTCTCCCACAGGTGATTAAGAGGATTGTTCCACCGATTACCAATGAGACGATTACACTTGTGAAGGATACTTCTCTGGCATTTGTCATTGCGGTTACGGAGATGTTCACAGTGGCGCAGGCGATTGCGGCGGCGCAGACGAGTATGATTCCATTCTTGGTGGCGGGTATTTTCTACTATGTGATGAATTTACTGGTGGCATTTATTATGGAACGTGTTGAGAAGAAACTAGACTACTACTAGGAGGCGGCTTATGACTATATTAGAGATGAATCATTGCAAGAAGAGCTTCGATGGTCTAGAAGTCCTTAAAGATATATCGATTAAGGTGGAAGAGGGCAAGGTGTTGGCGATTATTGGCCCATCTGGTTCTGGCAAGTCTACATTACTTCGCTTGGCGACGATGCTTGAGACGATGGATTCTGGTGACCTTATCTATGTGGGTGAGCACGCAGCTACCGACATAGATGGCAAGACGGTTTATGAGAAACCAGCAGTATTACGTCGCTTGCAACAGAATTTTGGGTTGGTGTTTCAAAACTTCAATCTTTTTCCGCACTATACGGTGTTGAAGAATATTACCGATGCGCCACTTCATGTTCAGAAGAGACCGAAGGATGAAGTGATGAAACAGGCGAGAGATTTGCTTCGCAAGATGGGACTAGAGGGGCGTGAAGATGCTTATCCACACCAGTTATCTGGTGGGCAGCAGCAACGTGTCTCGATTGCTCGCGCATTGGCGATGAACCCTAAGGTGTTGTTCTTCGATGAACCGACATCGGCGCTGGATCCGGAATTAACGGGAGAGATTTTGACGGTTATCAAGGATTTGGCAGCAGAGCATATGACCATGGTTATTGTTACACATGAGATGAATTTCGCAAAAAATGTGGCTGACCATATCATTTTCATGGAAAATGGTGTCATCGCACATGAGGGAACTCCGGAAGAGGTGTTCGCTAGTAGTAATGCGAGAATTCAGGAGTTTATCGGTAAGGTTAGTAATTAATTCAGAAGAGAATTCGCTTCACAAGGTGGATTCTCTTCTTTTTTGTTGCCATTTTGAATAGAATATGGGGAGAAAGTCGCTATAAAAGGTGGTTTATGTGAAGAAATTTTGGTTGGTGTTATTGATGATGGTTTTATGTGTGGGCTGTACGAAGGTTTCGACAAAGAGCGGTAGAAGCTACGATTTTACAGTGGTTCCAGGTAAAGATGTGCCAGCGGAGTTGGTGACGCAGATAGAGAAGCACAAGGTGAATCCATTTTCCCTGTCGATGACAGACCAGGGGTATCTCTACATCGCCGTGGGTTATGGTGAGCAGGAGACGGGTGGTTACAGCATTCGAGTGGAATACTTAAAGGAACGGGGTGAGGACTTGGCGATTGGGACTAGTCTGGTGGGACCGAAAGAGGGTCAGGTGGTCAAAGGAAAAAAGAGCTATCCGTATATCGTTGTGAAAACGGAGGAAATT
>CAZUGH010000050.1:11180-13318 GCA_964619785.1 uncultured Lachnospiraceae bacterium
GGTGGTCAAAGGAAAAAAGAGCTATCCGTATATCGTTGTGAAAACGGAGGAAATTGATAAGAATGTTGTGTATGAGTAAGAAGCTCACACTAGTTTTTTCCGAAACTATTTGCTATAATGGTAGAAAGTTATAATTACAGGCTAGGAGGATAACCAGTGAAATTTTTCTGGACGAAGTTACGGCCCTTTTTGGGATTAGTGATAATGGATATTTTCATGGGAATCATATGGATTTATTCGATGCAATGGACCTTTCGAGGAATGGATAATGTCTATCTAGGTATTGCCCTTAATATTATTCTGTCTATTTTGTATTTGGTCTGTGTCTTTGTACGATATTATATTTTGTATCAACGTCATGGTGTAGATGATGTGACAGGTGGCAATAATAAGCGTGAGTTTGAACGAATTGCCAGTGGACTGATTACGAATGAAGAGAGCTATGTAATGGTGTATGCCAATATTGACCGGTTTAAGCTGATTAATGATATGTATGGCAATACAATTGGTGATTCGATATTGAAGAAAGTACACGCTATCATCAATGAAGAGTTGCGTTGGGATGAGGTGTCGGGTCGTATCATGGCAGATAATTTTGGTATGCTGATGCGTTTTCATTCCATTGAAAAGCTAGATCAACGGCTTTATCGCATTAGTTGGCAGATTCGGAATTTGCGCGATGAATCAGAAGCACCTTATGGTATCACGTTGACATATGGTATCTATATTGTCGAAGCGGAAGATGTGTTGTTGGAGTCGGTGATGGAGTGTGCGAATCTGGCGCGGGCCAATGTGATTAAGAATGCACACCAGGTTGCGATGGGTATCTATGACGAGAGTGCGAAGAAGCAGTTAAGCCGCGAACGTGAGCTTGAGATGAAGATGCACAAAGCGTTGGATAATGGTGAATTTGTACCATTTCTGCAACCTAAGTATGAGCTGAAGAATGAGACAGTCGCAGGTGCGGAAGCATTGGTTCGATGGATTGACCCAGTGGAAGGGATGATTTTCCCAAATGACTTTATTCCTCTTTTTGAGAAAAATGGATTCATTGTGCAACTAGACTTATTTATGTTTGAAGAGGTATGTAAGCTGGTTGACCGTTGGGAGTCAGCGGGTTGCCGTATTATACCGATTTCAGTGAACCTGTCGCGAGCTAATTTTGCAATACCGAATTTCTTCGATGCCTATAAGCATATTGTGAAGAAGTATGATGTTCCGAAGGGCTCTATTGAGTTTGAATTTACGGAGTCATTATTATATAACAATTTTGAAGCGTTGAATGATTTGGTAAATGAGATTCATGATTTGGGATTTTCTTGTTCCATTGATGATTTTGGAAGTGGCTATTCGTCTTTGAATATGCTTAAGGATGTGCGTGTGGACGTGCTCAAGCTTGACCGGGTTTTCTTTAGTCAGGGCGATAACAGCAGACGAGGCCAGGACGTTATCCGCAGTGTTCTCGGACTTGCCCAGGCCTTGCAGCTGAGGACGGTATCAGAAGGTGTTGAGCTTCAAGATCAAGTAGATTATCTGCGAGAGATGAATTGTGATTTCGTGCAAGGATACATTTTCGCGAAACCGATGAAAGTCACCGCATTTGAACGGTTGGTCTACTTAGAAGAGAATGTCTAGAAGTAGAGTCGTCTACGATTGCGATAGCGGTTTCTACGATATAATATTTCATGGTATAACAGGACTTCAACTAAGTTCTCTAGTAAGGATTTATCCTCTGAGAACCGGTCGGGGTCTTTTTCTATACATTGCTTGGTGATTTTTTTAGCCATTAGCTGGAACGATGTCCGATCAGGATAGGCATCGAACATGGGGCTTCCTTCGTATTCCATACGGTCGCATTCATCTTCAATACAGCTTAGCAGATGGCGTGTAATCTGTGGATACATATATCTTAGGTATTGGTAATCTTCATCTTGCTCAAGCATCTTATCCGCACCAAAGATGGGAGGGAGCTGGGGAATCAGGGGCTTCTCAAAGAAAAATCGTGTGTATTCTTTATTATATTCAGACATATTGTTGTGCTCCTTATGAGAACTTATGATTATTATATGGAAGAGTAGAGAATTGGGTGAAAGCAAGAGTTGCACTTTTGCGTAAAAGTGGGTACAATATAGATAATT
>CAZUGH010000051.1:0-13129 GCA_964619785.1 uncultured Lachnospiraceae bacterium
GTGTTCCTGGATTCGGTGTTCCTGAATTAGGATTCATGTATAAATTGTCACCACTTGGATCCTTTACCACTTCTTTATGAGCGGCATCTAATACAGGATAAGCATCCTTTGTATCAGTTAGATTTTGATACCATTTCATCTGTCCTATTGTTGTGTCAGTAAATTGATTTAGTAAATAAGCTACTTCACCACTAGCAAATGCATTACTACTTTTTTCTTCGGCGGGTTTCTCCGTTTGTACCAGTGCAAGACCCGTTTCAGCATCAAAAAGAGTTCCTTCCTTATAGTAGCAATTAACATTTTCCCCTGTCTCGACAGCTCCACTAGGTTTATTATAATTATCTGTTAAACCACTTATGCCTCCTACATGCCTATTTCCATAGACACGTCCCACACTATGGCTATTTTGTACAATTCCTGCGTTTTCGCCACAAATTCCACTCACATTCTCATTGCCTATGACCGTCCCCTCAAAACTGACATTACTTATACTTCCATGTAAACTGCCACATATTCCACCCACACTGCTACTACCACTTTCAATATAAGAGTTCTTCACACTTACATTTTTAACTTCCGCACCTGTGCAGACACCAAAAAGTCCATTTCCATCTTTGGTAAATAACCCACTTATGGTATGTCCCTTTCCATCAAATTTACCATAATATCCTTGGTTACTACTAGCAGTTCCGATACTATGCCACTCAATCCAGTTTCCTGTATTGACGCCCTGACAACCTGTCACATCACCTTCATTCACTACAATGTCACTAGTCAGTTCTGCATTAATGTGTCCATGCTCACTATCACCAAGTACATCATTTCCAATAAATATATAATCCCATCGAACGTAACCAGCGAACCAATATAAATCATCCTTAGAACTTAATAAATAGGTTCCATCTTCTTTCTGTTTTGGCTGTGCATAATGTTTATATATGGTGTATGGTAAATATTCAGAAGTTACCTTGATAACATCATCAAAAGTCAAAGTTACTTTCACATAATAATCTCCAATATTAACGGGTGCACCACCCTCTGCCAATGCACCACTGTTGGTTCTAGTCGTTTCAGTGCCTGATTTATCAACATAATATGTACATTCTTTATCTGTAACGGTTCCTGCGTTGTCCCATGTAATATCTTCGTCTTCAATATCAAGAGAGATTGGTAAAGGATTTCCTGTATACCAATGTGGGATTCTATTATCTCCTATTGATATTTCACAATTGTAACTAAGAACATAAGTAAAATACTCAGAAGTGGTCTCCTTATACTCAACGCCAATCTTAGGTGTAGTTACTTTTACATAATAGGTACCAGGTGTGGCAGGTGCCGTTCCATTGTTCGTTGCACCACTATTGGCCGTGGTAGTTAAGTTTCCTTCTTTATCTACATAATATTGTATGGTTGCACTTCCGCTACCCTGCCAAGTAAAGACATCGCCCTTTGTCAAAGAAAGAGCCGTTGGTGTAGTGATAGAATCCGTCCTCTCCTCGATCTGTGTTGCATTATGCGCCAATGCAATCGTATTAAATTCTGCCACCACACCATTGGGGTCATTGGAATATCGTTGATTTACCTTGTATACGACTCCATGGGTTGAATCCAAAACAGGATAAGCATCTACCGTACCATCATTATCTAAGTTTTGAAACCACACGGCATCATCTGCGAATCGGCTGTTATTCATACGATAACATATCTCACCACTAGAAAATGCAGTTCCTGCTTTGCCTTCGCAATTAACTATATGGTCTGGTTCTGCCGCTTTCCCATAGACATTGCCCTCTGGGAATGCCGTACTGTCATAAATACAATTTGTCACATAACAATCCGTTTCACCACTCGATAAACCTTGTTCAGCGCCCAAAATGCCTCCTGCCACACTAGGTATTGTATAATTGACCGCTGCCTTTGTTAAGGTGCAGCCGCTATAACAATTATCGATATCTGCTCCCCCAAAGTTATGAATGCTCACCTCTCCTGTTATGCCTCCTACATACCAGCCTTTACAGTCTCCTGTGTTATAGCAGTCTTCAACAATTGATTTGTCTAAATACCCTACAATACCACCAATATATTCTCCTGCCATGGTAGTTGTTATCTCATTATAGCAATTTAAAATCTTACTTCCATTAGTTGCTCGTCCAGCTATTCCACCAACATTGTCGGTTGTATTATTCATATTAGAGGCTACGGTTCCCGTCAAACCAACCTTCTTAATCGTTGCATTGTTCAGATATCCAAACAGACCAAGGTACTTTGTAATGTTCGAATTACCTAAGTTCAAATTTTGAATTTCATGTCCATTACCATCAAAAGTTCCACCATACTGATATTCTAATTTTCCGATAGGTACCCAGGTTTTTCCTGTCATATCAATGTCGGTTATCACCACTCCATTAGGAGTGGTGGTGCCACCATTAACCAAGGTGTCGAACGCCATCAAATCATCCGGCGATGTGATACCATAATATCCTACATAGTCACTACTTAGACCATATTGGGTACAATCTGCTGCCGTCAGTTGACTTAACTCAGCTGCCCTAGCCACATTTACATTAACACTTGCAATTCCTTGCATTGTAAATATCAATGCTACTACCAGTAATCTTGCAATTATCCTTTTTCCTTTTTTCTCATCTTATTCTTTGTCATTTGATTCATCCTTCCTATTAGTAAATCGTTCTATATTTTCATCCGTATAAATTGGTTTTATTATATCACTTTCCTAGCATTTTTTAAAATATAATTTATTTTTTAAAAAGACTTGACATTTCATTTGTGGCGGGTTATAATGAATTCAATATTTATCTTGTTTATTTGATTCACGCATTTAGTAAGTCATTATCCATGTATAATGATTCGCGAAATGTGTGTTTTTTTTATCATATAAATATAATATAATTTAATGGAGGTACCTAATATGAATAACGGTACAGTAAAATGGTTTAACTCAACTAAAGGATTTGGATTTATCACAAACGCATCTAACGGAGAAGATGTATTCGTACATTTCTCAGGAATCGCTTCAGAAGGTTTCAGAACTCTCGAAGAGGGTCAGGCTGTAACTTTCGATATTACTCAGGGTAATAAGGGTGATCAGGCTGTTAACGTTTGTATCGCATAAATTTCCAGAGAATACAAAAAGGGGGCTGTTGCTTGCAACAGCCCCCTTTTTGTTGTTATATATGATTAATACAGCGAGCCAATGTTTCATACATCAGCTTCGCATCAATTGGTTTTGCAAGGTGCGCATTCATCCCTGCTTTCGCTGACGCTTCACGGTCTTCCTCAAAGGCATTGGCTGTCATTGCAATAATGGGAATCGATTGTGCTTTTTTTAATGTTAGCTGACGAATCATCCTTGTTGCTGTCAAGCCATCCATCACAGGCATTCTCATATCCATCAGAATAGCATCATAATCCTCTGAATTTTTTAAGAACTCTTCCACTGCCAACTTACCATTATTAACCGCCTCCATCTCCATACCTACATGATTAAGCAAACGACGGGTAATCTCTTGATTTAACGGGTGATCCTCTGCCAATAAAACGCGTTTTCCTGCCAAGCAGGATATGTCTACCTGCTCTGTTGGTGCAACAGTTTTTTCTTGTTCGTCCGCCACCTTTAATTCAAGATAGATATGAAAAGTAGAGCCTTGATCCACTGCCGACGTAACTTCTATCGTTCCGCCTAACAACTCAACAATCTCTTTTACAATTGATAATCCCAGGCCAGTTCCCTCTACCGAACGATAGGCACGACCTTCTTGTGCAAAAGGTTCAAACATTCTTGTCTGAAACTCTTCACTCATTCCGATTCCATCATCTATCACATAGATATGGCACGGGAAAACACCATCCACAATCTTGTCATTCTTTATAACAAGCTGCACATGCCCTCCTGTTGGTGTATACTTAATTGCATTGGAAATCAGATTAAAACAAATCTGGTTAAAGCGAACCTTATCAATGATAACATCTACAGTCACCTCGCCTTGCGAAATCGTGAACTGAATTCCTTTTTCCTTGCTTAATGGTACGAATGTACTTTCAATATAGTCCATAAATTCTCGATAACTATAACGCTCCGGCTGAAGTTCAATCTTCTTTTGCTCAATCCGAGACATATCCAAAATATCATTGACCAAAGACAACAAGAATTGATTCGATGTCTCGATTTTCTTAAGATCCGCTAGTACCGCTTCTTTATCGTCAATTTCCTCTCGCACCAACTTGGTAAGATTGATAATGGTATTCATCGGCGTTCGAATATCATGACTCATCTGTGATAAGAATACAGATTTAGCTTGATTTGCCTTCTCTGCTATCTGAAGAGCTTCTTCTGTTTGGCGAAGCTGCTCCTGTTCTTTCTGGTACATCTCTGTGATATCACTGCGACAATATAATATCGTCGACTTCGATTCATCTAGATAAGAGAATTGACACTTTTTGCGCCGTACCTCATGTTTATCATCAATAATGGAATAAGTAAAAAAGTAAATATCCTTCTTCTCTAGCTTCGCGACAATACTATCTACGTTAAACTTCTTAATCACATCCTCACATTCCGACGGAACTAGCACCTTCGGTAAACGATTTCGAACACGATCATCAAAATCACCTTGACCTATTACCGTAGGTCCCTCAATCCGGTTTAAAATATTGCGCAATGCATACTGGTGCGTCTTGACATCAAGTAGTCCTAGTGCGTCATACTCCATGCTACTCAATTTTGAAACAATCTGGCTATCAATGACACGCTCTGTAATATCATAACTATAAATAAAAGCAATCACATCATTGGTTAATGGTTCTTCATATAAAGAATAGCGAATCAAAACCCAAGACGTCTCTCCATTTGGCATCAGCCGCTTGTATTCTAGACTTCCTTCATCCATATCCTCTATAAAATCATACAGAAGCTTCGCCCTTGACATAGCCTTTCGTATCTCTTGTTGTTTGGCAGCATCGACAGCAGAATTTGCCAGTCTCTCAATCGCTTCATCATAGCTTCCACCTTCTGACAAAACAAGAGAGCCCTCTTTCCTTCCAGAATAGAACTCGTTAATATTTTTCGTTATATTGTGACGTCCTTTGGCAATCAGATTCTCATCATCCACTTCTGACATCGAATCTAACTGCCGCAGATATCTAGCTTCTTTTTCTTTACGCTCTGTTACGTTAATTGAAGTACCAATTATTTTAATTCGTTTCCCGGCTGAATCAAAAATCGGGGTTAAGATAACGCGTTCCCACCAATATCCATCATTTCCTGGTGAACGCACAAGAAAATCTCCTTGTATCATCTCTCTCGCATCATCGATTGACTGAAAGAGAGTGCGATAGGCATTTGCGCTATCTGGGTGTACATAGCCATCCGCAATCAGACTCTCAGGCACGTCTTCGATAACCTTATCAAATCCATGCTGTCGAATCGATGCTACAGTCTGTGTAATGGTTCGTTTCAACGGATCATAATCCCACACCGTCATATCCACACTACTTATTGCAACCTCGAGTAGCTCTGCATTTTCCTGCAGTTCCATCTCTCTCCTGTTCAGTCATTTCGTTCATATCTGCCTCCGAATTGCATTCGCAACGTAAACTATCGAATAAAATGTGTCATCTGGGATGCTTCTTTCTCTGGAATGCCAAATTCCTTCTTCCCAAGCGCAATACTCTTCATCAGAAATGACATATTGCGTGCCAGTGTCCTCATCGTTTGCAAACCTTCTGCATCCTGGCTTGCCTCACCTGGCACTCTTCCATGAACGCTATTCCAATACTGACTCGATGCAACTGGCATGCCTGCGATTGTAAAATACTTATTCAGTTCATCGAAAGTAGCTGATAAGCCACCTCTCCTAGCAACCACTACACTTGCTCCTACTTTCATCGTCTTGTCAAAATGTGAACTATAGAACAGGCGGTCAAGCATAGCAACTAGGGTCGCATTAGCCGAAGCATAATAAACCGGGCTAGCCACTACTAAACCGTCCGCCTCCTCAAACTTAGGAGCGACCTCATTTACCATATCATCAAAAACGCATTTCCCTGTCTCCCCACATGAGTTACATGCGATACACCCACGAATATCTTTGTTACCTAAGTGTACAATCTCCGTTTCGATTCCTTCCTTTGCGAAAATCTTCTCCATCTCCTGCAAAGCGATAGAGGTGTTACCTTTACTATGTGGACTTCCATTCAACATCAATACTTTCATAAAATAATCTCCAATCTACAATATTTTCTTTTATTATATCACAGATTGTCAAAAAATCTATCTTAGTAATTGTTTCATCGTAGCAAACAATCGATCTTTATCAATCGGCTTGGTTGTATATTCATTCACACCAGCCTCCTTCGCCTGCTCCACATCTTCCTTGAACCCATTCGCTGAAACAGCGATAATCGGAACCGTCTTCGCATCCATTCGTTCGGAAGCCCGAATCGCCATCGTTGCTCTGATTCCATCCATCTTTGGCATACGCATATCCATCAAGACACAATCAAAAGTCCCCTCTGGCGACTCGGTAAAGAGACGAACTGCTTTCTCTCCATCTTCCGCTTCCACATAAGTGATATCCTCACTATTTAGGATTGCCCCAAGTATTGTCCGGTTCAAAGGATTGTTCTCAGCTAACAGCACATTGCGCCCAGCCAGCTTCACATTGTTATACTCTGGCACAACCTGATATCGCAGCCTGCCATCATCTCTCTCAACCGTCAAATGTATTGTAAATGTACTTCCTTCTCCCACCTTGCTCTCAACTTGAATATCACCCTTCATCGACTGTATCAATTTCTGCGCAATCGATAACCCGAGTCCCATGCTTGAAGCTTCATTTGCGTCGCCTACCTGCTCCCTCGTAAATGGGTCAAATAATTTTGGAATAAAATCTTTCTTGATTCCATTTCCCGTATCGCTAACAACAAAGAAAAGCGACACCTCATTATCCTTCACCTTTACATTTTCATCCTCAAAAACCTTTAGAGACAACGCGCCACCCTTTGGCGTATACTTCAAAGAATTATTGAGAAAGTTCACTAAGATCTGTTGAATCGAGGTTTTATTCCCGATATACTTCGGCGCAAAATCATCCTTGTGGGACACCTCAAAAGTGAGTCCAGCCTCTGTTGCCCGACCAAGAATCAGTGTATGAATATTATCCATTACCTCCTCTAAGGAAAATGGTTTCTTCACCTGATCAAGAACATCTCGCTCTAACCTTGATGCCTCTGAAATATCACTCACAAGTGCCGCCATATACTCAATCGTTTTCTCGATGCTTTCCAAATTTTTATCCAGATTTTCTGCATCATCATACTTCTGCCTAGCCATTCGAATCAGTCCCACCAATGCCCCCATCGTTGTGCGAATCTCATGAGAAATCTTTGACAAATAATCCGTCTTCGCCTCTACTTCTTCGCGTACAATGATAGCTTCTGTTCCGTATTTTCCAACTGAATCTGACCCTGCTTCTGCTTTGTAATATCGATTAAAGTCATAACACATCCAAGAATTTTATTCTCAATCGAACGATACGGTGACACTCTCATGAAGAACACTTTATTGCGGCTTGTTGTGATTTCTCGCTCGTCCGGAACAAGCGTCTTTACCTGTTGAGCAACCTGCCACCCACACACGGATGGGTTCATCTTCTGTACTATGAAGAACGATGTCCTGAAGTGCCTTATCTCTTAGGCAACAAAAATGATCAGGATCACGAAAAAAGTTTGTGACTCCAATTAGTACCTCCTTCGACAATGTCTTGACTTCATCTGGGCAATCATATAGATAATCTACATACTCATCCAGTGTCTCTTTATGAACTAGCATCATACGCCTCTCAATACGACGTAAAATGGTAGTCTGTTTATAATGTGTAAAGTTGATATTACTCATCTTTTTTAAGATGATATAGATTTTCTTCATCAACTCATCATCAATCTGTTTCTCTGTCTTTAGTGTCTGGGGTTGCTTGCTTGTAGCAGAAATATGCTGCAACTCCAGTGCAATTTCTTCGGGTGTAATCTGTGCATCTACCAGCCCTGTTCTCATGGCACTACGTGGCATTCCATCGAATTTGGAGGACTCATAATCCTGTGCAATAATCAGGCCTCCATGTTCCTTGATATCTCGTATCCCATTCGAGCCATCTGAGCCCGTACCTGATAAAATAATTGCAATAGCATTGTCCGCAGCCTCTTTGGCAAGTGAGCGAAAGAATAGGGCAATCGGCAAATTGAGTTCTTTCTCCTGCTGGGGTGTCAAAAACAATTTCCCTCGCTCCACCCTCATATTCTTACCCGGCTGTATTACGTATACATGCTTCTCCTTGATTTCCATACCATTCTCTGCAGATATCACTGGCATGTCCGTATATTTTCCTAAGATTTCACCGAGCAGACTCTTGTAATCTGGTGACAAGTGTTGAACAATAATATAGGAGAAACTAGTATTGGGTGGCAACGCTTGCAAGAACTTTTGCAACGTCTCTAAACCACCTGCCGAAGCTCCAATTCCGATTATGTACTTTTTTCCCATGTCCGTGTCATCTGTATTCATATGCATTCTCCCTTTGCGATGTAATACTGTCGTATTGCCACGACAATTTCATCATAATTATGTTTCATCTCTTCATACACCTGGTTAATTCCTACTAACTGACCATTACGTATTCGAATCACCATCTCTGCAGTCGTATGAAAGAGCGAAGCACATCCCATATTACCCGTCACGCCTTTCATCGCATGGGCAGCCGTAAAAGCCTCATCCCAGCGACACTCATCGATTGCCTGTTTTAACTCTATCATAGTGGGATCATCTGCGAACATTTCTAAACAAGACAGATATAACTCTTCATTATCAGCAAAACGATGTACCGCCTGTTCCACGTCAATTTCACAGTGCTCTAATCTTTCCTTCAAGCTCTTGTCCATTATTGTCCCTCCATAACATTGTTAAATACAAAATATATTTTACCTTATTTTGACACAGCAAAAAAGTGACATCATCCAACTGTCAATGACATTTTATGTCATTTTTCGTGACATGGATTGAAGTCACTTTTTCATGTGTTATAATAATTCGAGTAAAAAAAGCCCCAAAAAGGAGTTACCGCATGAATTTTGCAGAAAAACTTACATTTTTAATAAACATCACATCTACATCAAATAAACAACTTGCTATCGTTGCCCATGTGGACCCCTCTTTGATTAGCATGCTTCGTTCAGGCAAACGCCAAGTACCTAAGAACAATAAATATATGGATGCCGTTGCCACATATTTTTCGAAAAAATGTGTGGGTAACTATCAGCGCATCGCCCTCTCAGAAGCTTTAAATCGCAAGTACCTTCCTGTGCAAATGGATACCGAACAGCTCTCCGCCATTCTCTTTGATTGGCTTACAGACAGTCGCGATGAAGTCGGGCAATTTCTAAATACCTTTGAGCAATTCTCTTTTGAAGAAGTCAAAGAAAGAAAAACTGTCGCCACAAAACCAGATTCGCTATCTCGTTCACTCAACTATAGCTATTTTGGTGATGAGGGCAAACGTGGTGCCATCAATACTTTTCTTGATATTTTGCAAGCCCAGGATAAACCTGGCACTGTATTACTATCTACCGATGAGAATTTAGATTGGCTCTACGAAGGAGATTATCACGCACAGTTGATGAGTCAGATGTTAAGCCTAGTCAAGAAAGGGTTTCGCATCTGTTATATCGCTGCACCCATTCAAACAGCAGAGCAGGGTTTTGACACCCTCTCCCGTTGGCTTCCATTACATTTAACCGGTCAGATTGACGCCTACTACTATCCACGATTACGCGATGTCCTTTATCACCGAACGATGATCATTTTACCTGGCGTCGCTTCTGTCCTCTCCTCCTCAATTGGCAATCAGACAAAGAATCGTTATACCCTATTATCACAGGATTCGCGCATGCTTGAGTGTTTTGCAGGCGATTTTCACGATTTGCTCTCTCGTTGTAAACCAATGATAACTACGCATTCCTCTGAGGGTAATGCCGAGGACTTGCTGCGTTGTATCTCACAATTTGAAAGCGACAGAGGAAATCGTATACAACAGAGTACCACTCTTTCTTCTATTACCGCACCTCTTTCCCTCATTCAAGAGGTTGCTAGCAACGCGCCTTCGCAAGATACTTCTGCTATTATACAGACACTATCAAATGCACAAGAACGTTTTGTTCATAGCCTTGCAGACTTTGAATTTATTGATATCCATAGCTTAGCTTCCATTGAGGATATCAAAGAAGGCAAGGTCCCTGTAGGATGTGAATATCTCTGTCAGGTGCCTCCAATCCACTATACTCCAAAGACCTATATCGCCCATCTTCAATCCATCATATATTATATCGAGAACTATCCTAACTATCATCCTGTCTTCCGTGACCGTGGTCCTGATATTCATGCTATTCTTGTCAAGGAAGGACGTCAGGTAATTCTCATGAGACCGGGAACTCCACTTACTGTATTTGAGATTTCTCAACCATATGTAGCAGAGTCCTGTCGTGAATACCTATTGCAATTTTCAAAGCCACCATATTCTAAGTGTCATGGATACAGCGAACGCCTCGCCATGCTCAAGTCAATGATTCAGGAATTGGAAAATCTATAGATTGGCATCGATTCGCACTTCACCTTCCACTAGTTTTCGCTCCATCTGGTGTCTCATTTTCCTCTCCGAGACGCCCTCAAAGATAATTGAAAAGTCATAGTCCTCTGGATAAAGTTCGGATGCTGCCACGTGGAGCTTTACTCTTTTATGATTAATCCAGATTTTATGACCGGGCAGCTGAACTTGAAGAACACCTTTATCATTTGCCTCTTGACACACGATAGCCTCTCTACACGCTACATGCAATCCGCACTGAGCCATCATTGCATTTAGCGCTACTGTCTTAATTGCCACTGTCTTACCGCCTGTATTCGGACCTGTTATCACAACACCACGCGTCTTTCCCCCAATCGCAAACTGCAATGGGACGCATTCTTCTTGTGGCATCAAAGGATGTCGCGCATCGATCAACTCCATTCGACGCTCCTGTGTAATCGTTGGTTCAATTCCCTGGTACGATAGACTGAATTTTCCCTTTGAGAAAATATAGTCCAGCCGCTCCATCATTCGAATATCATCCTTAAATATCTCATGTTGATCTGCCACCATAGCTGTCAATTCATAGAGGATCCGACGCACCTCATTATCCTCCTCCAAGCTCAATCCTTGCAGTTCTTCATAATACCTTGCCGATGCTTCTGGTTCAACAAATACGGTGCTTCCTGTCGCCGAATGGTCGATAACATTTCCCTCAATACGAAATTTATACTCTTTTTTCACAGGAATACATATGTGTCCATTACGAAACGTACTAAATTGATCCGACATACAATCCTTGTTTGCACGAATTGCGCGCTCTGCTTTCTCCCGCATCTTACTCTGTGCAATTGCAATGTCACTACGTAGTTCCTTCAGTCTACTTGATGCGTAGTCAGCCACTTGTTCCCCTACGATGCAAGAATTAATCGCATCCTGTAACTCCTCTAAAGGTTCTAACTGTTCATCATAATAAGCCAATCCCATCTCAAATTGACGTCCCCGTGTCAGATAGCCCTTCATACGTTTCACGGCCACCAAGGCAGACTCGACCTCTAACAACTGCACAGCAGCTAAGCAATCACCTTTTCTAGTCGCCTCGATATAATCTGAAATTCCGCGTAGAGAAACAAGTGGTGGATTGCCACATTTCTCTACCATATCATAAGCTTGCGACGTTTCTCTCAACTTCACACACAATTCGTTTTCATTTAATGACGGCATTTCATCGTCAATCTGCTTCTTCGCAGCCTCTGTAAGGGCATATCCAGCCCACAATCTCTTTATTTCATCAAATTCTATTATGTTATCACGATTCAAGATTTGTTCTTCCTTTCTACAATCGAGTAGGCTGTCTCCTACTCGATTCATGCAATTTGGGCATCTCGCCTGGCGGCTTATTGCACAAAAAAGACCGCAGAGTTTTGCCTAACGCAAAATCTCCACGGTCTAAGTTCCGTAGTCAAGATTTCTATGAAGCATTGGTTAGGCAAGACAGACTTCCCCCTTGTATCACAAGTGTTTCTCGGTCTCAATATAAACAGTTTCGTTGTTTATTCCTGAACAATGCTTAACATAAACGATCTCCTAAAATAATTTTGATGTTGTTATACTAACACGATTTTTTTCATCGGTCAAGCGAAGCTAAGCTCCTACCTTGTAGCCCTGGAATGGGCTTTCATCAAAAGCCCATTCATCGCATTGAGTTATCTTTTCAAGAGGAAAGGCAACAAGACTTTTGCAGCCAGAAAATGCAAAACTATCCACAATAATCTTATCTGCTTTAATAATAACTGTTCTTAAAGATTTACATTTATAAAATAGTTGCTGCCTCAATTGAGTAATCGTCTTCGGTATGACAATCTCTCGCATTCTCTCACAGCCACCAAAGGCTGCCATTCCAATATTGGTTACGGTATTGGGTAGTCTGATTGCTTTCAGGTTCTTGCAATGTGAAAATGCTCCATTCCCAATCGTTGTAATCTTCCCATTAATGGTTACTTTTTCAAGTTTTGCACATCCTTGAAAACAACCACCTGGTATTACTGTTATCATTTTAGGTATTTCGATTTTCTCAAGCGACTTACAACACCAAAATGCATTCTCTCCGAGCTGCATCGTTGAAGAATTCAAACTTATTTCTTTGAGTTTTTGACAATCATAGAAGCCCCCTCGTTCAATCTTATTTACCTTCTTTGGCATCTTGAATTCCCTCACTGTACTTCCCTGAAAACAATACATTGGTATTGTTTTTATATGGTCTGGAAGAACAACTTTTTTTGCATTTAGTGCTTTAAAGCAACCCCTATGCAATGTTTTAACCGTGTTAGGTACGATAAATGTATCACAATTTACATTTACTCGAAAACAATATTCATCATTACACCACCCACCAATTTTAGTCACTTTTTTTCCTTTAATTTTAGAGGGTAATCGAAATGTCTTAAACTTATTTTTTGCACCTACATTAATATCTATATTTAATATTGTAACTTCTT
>CAZUGH010000052.1:0-2759 GCA_964619785.1 uncultured Lachnospiraceae bacterium
ACAATTGTCTCCTTTCTCAGATTCTATAATCAATTAACACTATTAGTTAGCTTTAGCTTGTTCAGAAATAACTGTCTGAATTCTAGCAATGTTCTTTCTAACTTCTTTAATTCTGCTTGTGTTGTCTAACTGATTTGTTGCGTTCTGGAATCTTAAATTGAAAAGTTCCTTTTTAGCAGCTACTAATTCATCATTTAATTCTGCCATTGATTTATCTGTTAAATCTTTTACAAATTCCTTAGTTTTCACTGCCCGCACCTCCTTCTAAGTCTGCGCGAGAAACGATTTTACACTTAATAGGTAACTTATGTGTAGCAAGACGGAGCGCCTCTTTAGCCGTTTCTTCTGGTACACCTGAAATCTCAAACATTACGCGACCAGGCTTAACTACTGCTACCCAATACTCAAGAGCACCTTTACCTTTACCCATTCGAGTTTCGGCTGGTGTCTTTGTGACTGGCTTGTCAGGGAAAATTTTAATCCAAACCTGACCACCACGCTTTGTATAACGTGTCATAGCGATACGGGCTGCCTCGATCTGATTGGACTTAATCCAAGCTGGCTCACAAGCAACGATACCATATTCACCATAGTTAATCTTATTTCCTCTGAGAGCTTTGCCCTTCATGGAACCACGGAACTGTTTACGTCTTTTTACTCTTTTAGGCATTAACATTATTTATCGCTCCCTTCCTTTGAACTAGCCTTAGCTGGCTTTACACCTTTGGTTGGAAGTACTTCACCCTGGTAAATCCAAGTCTTAACTCCGACTTTACCATAAGTAGTATTTGCTTCAGCGAAACCATAATCGATGTCTGCACGAAGTGTATGAAGAGGAATTGTTCCCTCATTGTATGTCTCTGTACGAGCCATGTCTGCTCCGCCAAGACGTCCAGAACAAGATGTCTTAATACCTTTAGCACCTGATTTCATAGCTCTTCCCATGCAAGATTTCATTGCACGACGGAAAGAAATACGATTCTCAAGCTGTGTAGCGATATTCTCAGCTACTAACTGAGCATCATTATCTGGTCTCTTGATTTCTTTGATATCAACTAATACTTTCTTAGTAGAATACTTAGATAACTCACCTTTTAATTTCTCGATTTCAGCTCCACCTTTACCAATTACAACACCTGGCTTAGCAGTATAAACTAAAACCTTAACTCTGTCAGCAGATCTCTCGATCTCAATCTTGGAAATTCCTGCATGATAAAGTTTTTTCTTTAAAAACTCACGGATTTTGTAGTCTTCTACAAGGTTATCTGAAAAGTCTGCAGCATCTGCATACCATCTGGACTCCCAGTCTTTGATAACTCCGACTCTAAGGCCATGAGGATTAACTTTTTGTCCCATTGTGGATCTCCTTTCTATTTCTCATTCAAAACTACTGTGATATGACTCATTCTCTTCTCGATTCTGTAAGCCATTCCACGAGCTCTAGGTCTGATTCTCTTCATTGTAGTTGCTTTGTTAGCAAAGCACTCTTCAATATAAAGATTCTCAGGATTCATACCATTATTGTTCTCAGCATTTGCGATAGCAGACTTCAGAATCTTCTCGATTACTGATGAAGCATATCTTGGGCTGTAAGCCAAGATTCCTAATGCTGTTTGTACATCTTTTCCTCGGATTGCATCCAATACGAAACATGCTTTCTGTACAGACATTCTTGCATATGACAATTTAGCGGATGGTCTAGTATCCTTATTTTGGTTTCTTTCTTTCTTGATCTGTGATCTATGTCCCTTTGCCACGGATGAAACCTCCTTTCAAAAAATACACATATTCTTTTTTGTCTTGTTATATCAATTGGTCGATGTTGCTTGTCGAAGGGGAAGCGATCTATCTACCCTTCTGAAGAAGGGGAAGCGATCTATCTACCCTTCTGAAGAAGGGGAAGCGATCTATCTACCCTTCTTTTCATCCTTACCATGTCCTCTGTTTGTTCTTGTTGCTACAAACTCACCGAGCTTGTGTCCAACCATATCCTCAGATACGTATACAGGCACATGTCTTCTTCCGTCATGAACTGCGATGGTATGACCTACCATGCTAGGGAAGATTGTAGAACGACGTGACCATGTCTTTATTACCTGTTTGTCTCCACTTGCGTTCATTGCATCAACTTTTTTCAATAAGCTGGCATCCGCAAATGGTCCTTTTTTTAATGAACGTGACACTATCGTAACCTCCTTTTACTTAGCTAACGCTTTACCGTCTCTTCTTCTAATAATCATCTTGTTAGACTGTTTGTTTTTCTTTCTTGTCTTAAGTCCAAGAGCAGGTTTGCCCCAAGGTGTACATGGACCTGGACGACCGATTCCGGTCTTTCCTTCTCCACCACCATGTGGATGATCGTTAGGGTTCATAACAGAACCACGAACTGTTGGGCGAATACCCATGTGACGTTTACGTCCTGCTTTACCAATGTTTACAAGGGTGTGATCCTGATTTCCAACAACACCTACTGTAGCACGGCAGTTGATTGGAACCAATCTCATCTCGCCAGATGGCATACGAAGTGTTGCATATTTACCTTCCAAAGCCTTTAACTGAGCGCTGTTACCAGCGGAACGAACGAACTGTCCACCTTTTCCTGGATATAACTCCACGTTGTGTACCTGAGTACCAACTGGGATGTCTTTTAACTCAAGACAGTTACCAGGATGAATCTCTGCAGTAGCTCCATTCATAACTTCCTGACCAACTTTTAAACCAGCTGGTGCCAAGATGTATGCTTTCTCACCATCTGCATA
>CAZUGH010000052.1:2769-12628 GCA_964619785.1 uncultured Lachnospiraceae bacterium
AACCTTAGCTGGAATACCATCTTTTTTGTTTCTCTTAAAATCAATAATTCTATATTTTCTTCTAGAACCACCACCACGATGTCTAACGGTGATTTTACCCTGACTATTACGTCCTGCATTCTTCTTAACAGATGATGTGAGTGACTTCTCAGGTGTTGATGTTGTAATCTCTGCAAAATCAGAGCTTGTCATCTGTCTTCTAGAAGGTGTATATGGGTTAAACTTTTTGATTCCCATGATTCAAACTCCTTTCTATAGGCCTTCAAATACTTCGATTTCTTTACTCTCTTCTGTCAACTGAACAATTGCTTTTTTCTTAGCAGCTGTCTTACCAGTTGTTGCACCACGTCTACGGTTCTTACCCTGAACATTCATTGTGTTGACTTTTTTCACTTTAGCGCCTTCGAACATTTTCTCAACCGCTTCTTTGATCTGAGTCTTTGTTGCATCAGGATTAACGTAGAATGTGTACTTTTTCTGTTCCATAGCAGCCATTGATTTCTCAGTAACTACTGGTTTCGTAATAATGTCATAATATTTTAAATCTGCCATTATGCGTACACCTCCTCAATCTCTGCAACAGCGTTCTTAGTAATAACAACGGTGTCATACTTCAGAATGTCATATACATTGATTCCGTTTGTATATACACTTCTTACTTTAGCAATGTTTCTTGCAGAAAGTGCAACGTTAGCTGCGTCCTTCTCTGTAATAACTAATGCCTTTTCAACCTTAAGGTTATCAAGAACTGCTTTCATCTCTTTTGTCTTTGGAGCTTCAAAGCTAAGAGAATCTACAACGATAAATTTGTCTTCACTAACTTTAGTAGATAAAACAGACTTCATTGCTGCTGCTTTTTCTTTACGATTCATCTTAAATGAATAATCTCTTGGTACTGGTGCGAATACAACTCCGCCACCTGTCCACTGTGGAGCACGGATAGATCCCTGTCTTGCATGACCTGTTCCTTTTTGTCTCCAAGGCTTTCTACCACCGCCGCGAACTTCAGAACGAGTCTTGGCTTTCTGCGTTCCCTGGTGTTTATTTGCAAGCTGTAATACAACTGCCATATGAACCAAATGTTCATTAACCGGTGCAGCAAAGACAGTATCATTTAATTCCATCTTTTCTACTTCTTTGCCTTCCTTATTATAAACAGATACTTTTGCCATCTGTATGTTCCTCCTTCCCGAAAGTTATGCCTTTACGGATTCTTTAATGATTACAGTAGATTTCTTAGGTCCAGGAACTGCTCCCTTAACTAATAACAGATTGTTCTCTGCATCTACTCTTACGATTTCCAGGTTCTGAGTTGTTACTTTTACAGCACCCATCTGACCAGGCATCTTCTTGCCTTTGAATACTTTACTTGGATCAGATGCTGAACCGTTAGAACCTGCATGTCTATGGAACTTCGAACCATGAGCCATAGGTCCACAAGCCTGTCCATGACGCCTAATAGCACCCTGGAATCCTTTACCTTTGGATTTTGCAGTTGTATCAACCTTGTCTCCTGCTTCAAAGATATCTGCTTTGATTTCTTGTCCTACCTGATATTCAGAAGCGTTCTCGAATTTGAACTCTGTTAAGAATCTCTTATTCTCTACTCCTGCTTTTGCAAAGTGTCCCTGTTTTGGCTTATTAACTAACTTCTCGCGAATGTCGCCAAAACCAACCTGTACAGCACTGTATCCGTCATTCTCAACTGTCTTAATCTGAGTAACAACCAATGGACCAGCCTGAAGTACAGTAACTGGTGTAAGTACACCATTTTCGTTGAAAATCTGAGTCATTCCAACTTTTGTAGCTACTATAGCTTTCTTCATTTCTTTTCCTCCTAATCTTGCCTTATTGGCAATATCTACAGCGGATCGTATTCTTACCTATATAATAAGCATTGGAATTCCGATCATCCTAGATGGGTCATATCACATCCGCTTCATGAACCAAAAAGCCTCTATCACAATCTCCCTAGGCGGTCCCACTATCACGGGACTCTTTATTAAATAACCTGAACTTCGTTCAAGACTATTTCATCTTAATTGTGATGTTAACACCAGCTGGCATCTCTAATCTAGATAATGCATCAACTGTCTTCTGAGATGGTGTCAATACATCAATCAGTCTCTTATGAGTTCTCTGCTCGAACTGTTCTCTGGAGTCTTTGTCCTTGTGTACAGCTCTAAGAATTGTAACAACCTCTTTCTTAGTTGGAAGTGGTACTGGTCCACTCACCTTTGCTCCTGTCTTCTTAACAGTATCGATTAACTTTGCTGCTGAACTGTCGATCAACTGATGATCATAAGCTTTTAATGTAATTCTCATTACTTGACTTGCCATAAAAAAAGCCGCCTCCTTTTCGTACTCTTATTTTCTAGTACGACAAGTGGTGACTGTACACTCATCCGTGTGTGTCCTATCGGTTCATTAGAAAATGCCGCACTTATGCGACTGAAACACTCACGTTTATCTGCTCTTAGGCAGAATGTATGGTTTTGTACAGTGACTTGCCGTCAGGGTTACTGGTGAGTCATGCTCACCTCTTGACATTCGCTCCACGGAAAACCCACATAATATATGTGGCAACCTCACGCTTCTACGCTATCAATGTCACAGCAAGGATTAGTATACACTATATATTCTGCCATTGCAAGCATTTTTTGTAAATTTTTTATTTTAATTTCAATCCAACATTTCACTTGGATAACTGATACATATGATTCAATGGTCCACTTCCATGCCCCAAATTCATCTGTGCTCTCAATGCACCTGTAATATATTCTTTTGCCCCAGCAATCGCCTCAGGAAGTTGCAAGCCACCTGCCAATCCACATGCTATCGCCGAAGATAATGTACATCCCGTACCATGTGTATTGGGATTGTCGATTCTTTCACTAGCAAACCAATGAGGAGTTTCTTCTATATATAGTAGGTCATCTGCATCCTCTGCGAAATGTCCACCTTTCACAAGCACACCGCCCTGAACATTCGCACTGATTACGCGTGCCGCCTCTATCATCTTTTCTTTCGAGTCAATAGCAAATCCACACAACACTTCTGCTTCCGGAATATTAGGCGTGATAACAGTTCCTAACGGCAACAATTGATGAATCAACGCATCACTAGCTTCATCACATAATAGCTTGCTTCCACTTGTTGAAACCATAACAGGATCAACCACGATATTTGTCGCTTCATACTCCTTGAGTTTATCTACGATTACGCTTATAATCTGACTATTCGAAACCATACCAATCTTGACTGCATCTGGACGAATATCTGTGAAAATAGCATCCAACTCCTGGCCGACGAACTCCGGTGTTGCTTCTAATATACCGGTTACCCCCAGCGTATTTTGGGCTGTCAATGCAGTAATTGCACTCATCGCATACATCCCATGTGCAGCAATTGTCTTGATGTCCGCCTGAATACCTGCTCCACCACTGCAATCCGAACCTGCTATCGTCAATACTTTCTTCATATCTGTTCCCATAACCATCTTCTCCGACAAATCCCTCAATTCCTTCGATGCCGCACAGATATCCTCCTGTGCGAAAATAGCTGATACCACTGCAACTCCATCTACACCTGTTCCTTGTAGCTGCATAACATTTTCCTTGGTAATCCCACCGATTGCCACAATCGGTATATCAACTGTCTGGCAGATTTTCTTCATTTCATTCCAATCAACATCATTGGCATCTAATTTGGTTGACGTCGAAAAGCACGCACCTACGCCTAGATAATCCGCTCCATGCTCATAGGCTTTTACTGCTTGTTCCACTGTTCTTGCAGAAACACCGATAATTTTATTCGGTCCCATCAAGCCACGCACATCAGCCGCTTCCATATCACTCTGCCCAACATGTACGCCATCTGCATCACATGCTAGTGCCACTTTTACACTATCATTGATAATCAAAGGAACCTGATATTTCTTACACAACTTCTTTATCTCAATCGCCTCTTGGAGAAAATCCTCCTCAGCCATATTCTTCTCTCTTAACTGAAGAAAGGTTACCCCTCCTTGCAGCGCCTCTTCTACCTGTTGATACAATGTCTGGCCACGCAACCAGCTCCGATCAGTCACAGCATATAGCCGCATTGCTTTACTATCTACTCTCATAGGATGCTCCTTCTAATAAATCTTCTTTTGTCATATGATTCACCGCATCAATCAGATACGTCCGAAAAGATGCATTACCATCAAGCTCTCTCATTCGATTCATCGCATGCTCGCCAGCTAGCCCCATCACACATGTGGCAGCTACAACTGCGCTGAATTTATCATCTGGATTCGCCGCTATATATGATGTCGTTAAAGCACTCAGCATGCAACCGCTTCCGGTAATCTCCGACATCTTAGCACAACCATTCGCAATCACTACCGTTTCTTCCCCATCAGATACAATATCATAAACTCCGGATATACTTACAATCACCTGATACTGTTTGGCAAACTCTCTTGCGAAACAGATATACTCGCTTAGATTCTTCTCACTGATTGCATCTAAAATATTGACATCGACTCCCTGTGTTGTCCGCGTTCCCTCTGCTAGTGTACGTATCTCAGAAGCATTACCGCGAATCACGGAAAATGGAATCTCAGCCATCAATTTTTCTGCAGTCGTTGTTCTCAAGGCGGAAGCGCCAGCTCCTACTGGGTCAAGAAGCAATGGGTGCCCAAGTTCTGCTGCCTTGTGACCTGCACGCATCATAGACTCAATCGTTCTTGCATTCAAGGTGCCGATATTAATATTCAAGCCCCGGCACAAAGATGTAATCTCTTCCACTTCTCCTGGGTCATCCGCCATAATCGGCGATGCTCCACAGGCAAGAATGATATTGGCGCAATCATTTACCGTAACATAGTTCGTAATATTATGGATTAAGGGATGCTCTTTTTTTACACGCTCAAGCATATCTCCTAGATTATTCATTTTCCTTCTGTCCTCCAAACAACACATTACCGGCCAAGCAAAGAACTGCCGTTATCAGCATAACAGGAACCGTATTTCCAATTGGTGTATCAATTCTCATAAATATACGATAAATCACGAAACCAATCACCCAGATTACCAAATTGATAACATTGTATTTTCTCGCACTTGCATCTCTATTAAAAATAAAATAATCCACAATCTGAATTGCAATCATCGGTACAAATACAGAACCAATTAGATAGAGAAAATCTTCAAATCTGTTAATTGGCGTGAATACCGCTAACAATGTTCCCAAGACACATACAACAATTGCTGAAGATTTTTCCTTCAATCGTCCCGATATACTAACTGCGCTAACACCAGCTGAATACGCATCCAAGAATGTGGTTGTAACGGTTGAGAATATAATGATAACTAAGCCGACAATACCAAACCCAGCTTTCATCATAATTGTTGCCACATCGCCTTCACCTGTATAGATTGCTGCGCCCATTCCAATCACATACATCCAACTACTTGCCACAAAGTAAACTGACGCACTTGCAATGGTAGCTTTTCTCTTCTTTGCAGCCGTTCTTGTATAATCAGAAATCAATGGAAGCCATGAAAGCGGCATGGCAATCGACAACTCAATTGCGGCGCCAAAACTAATTGCTTCACCCGAGGCACCAATGCTGTCATGTCCAAACACAACAGTACTAAGAATAATTGTCAGGATAAATAGCGCACCCATTGCAATTACATTTACTTTGCCTAAATTTTTGATTCCAATCAGAATCCAAATAATAATTAAAGCACCAATCAACACACTCCACATCCAGCTACCGCCAAGATGTATAACGGATTGTGCTGCTGTGGCACCGCTTACAATCATCACAGCAGTCCAGCCTACTAACTGAAGCACATTAAGACTAGAAAACAGAAGTGAGCCTCTATTTCCAAATGACAGCTTAACCGTCTCCATCGCACTCTTCTCTGTGCGTGTACCTATCATTCCCGCCAGGAATAACAAGATACAACCAATCAGATGGCCAATCAATATTGCTGCCAAACCTTTACCAAAACCTAATGGTGCAAAGCACGTACCTGTCAGAATCTCCGCAATCGATACCGCTGCACCAAACCATATTAATCCGTTTGAAAATACGGAAGTCTTATCCTCTTTCATACATTTCTCCATTCTATCTTTCCCATCGACCACTCGCACCGCAAGGAAGGACCAAACCGTTCCTTACCGGTAGACCGATTTCATCTGCTGTAACACTACCACCAAATCTAGACTGCATCTCAAGCCCAAGCATATATGCAAGCACGGCAGGCTGCAGACCTGTTGTATAAGAATTAATCAGAAAAAATAAAGGCTCTTTTGTCAGCACTTTCGTACATAGTTGAACAAGTGGATGTATCTTCTCCTCAATCTTCCAAATCTCACCCTTAGGACCTCTTCCATAAGAAGGTGGGTCCATGATGATGGCATCATATGTATTGCCACGTCGTATCTCTCGTTCTACAAATTTCACGCAATCATCAACCAAATAGCGAATTGGAGCATCGGAAAGCCCAGATGCCACTGCATTCTCCTTCGCCCAGGTCACCATCCCCTTTGATGCATCTACATGAGTCACATTCGCTCCCGCTTTGGCGCAAGCCACTGTAGCACCACCCGTATATGCAAAAAGGTTCAATACCTTCACTGGCCTGCCCGCATTACGAATTAGATTGCTTGCCCAATCCCAGTTCACTGCCTGTTCCGGAAACAAACCTGTATGTTTAAAACTAAATGGTTTCAAATGAAACGTCAAATCCTCATATGATATTGTCCATTGTTCGGGAAGATTGAAAAACTCCCATTGTCCACCACCTTTACTGCTTCGGTGGTAGTGTCCATTCTTATTCTTCCATTCGGGTGCAGTATGTCCTGCATCCCAAATCACCTGAGGATCCGGTCTCACTAGTATATACTTACCCCAGCGTTCCAATTTCTCCCCCGCTGATGTATCTAACACCTGATAATCCTTCCATCCATCTGCTATCCACATATCGTTAACCTCATCTCTTTATCTTGTATTACAATAATTTGCTGCTTCAAATCCTGCCATTGCACCATCTGCTGCCGCAGTTACAATCTGTCTCAACTTCTTATCTCGACAATCTCCCGCAACGTAGACCCCATCAATCTTCGTATGGCAATCTTCGCCCGCCAGAAAATATCCCTGTTCTGTCAGTTCTAACTGTCCCTGATACATATCATTATCTGGCCGATAACCAATCGCAATGAATACCCCTTGCACAGATATAGTCTGAAACTCCTTCGACTTTTTATTCTGAAGCTTCAATGATGTAACCATATCATCCTCGCCCAAAATCTCGGTTACCACACTATCATAAATGACCTCTATATTGTCCCTTGACAGTACACTTCGCACCAATATCTCATCACCACGAAACTCATCTCTTCGGTGAATCAGATAAACCTTGCGACAATGATTGCTAAGAAACATCGCATCCTCAAGTGCTGTGTTGCCTCCACCAACGAGTGCTACATCTTTCTCTCTAAAGAAAGCGCCATCACAAGTCGCACAGTAGGAAACGCCTTTGCCTGTGTATTCCTTCTCGCCCGAGCATCCTAGAAGCCGTCTTGTTACGCCATTTGCAATAACCACGCTTTTCACTTCATAAGTCTCATCTACTGTCATAACCTTTTTCTCAGAACCTTTTAATTCTACCCCGATTACTTCCTTGTTGTCAACTGCTACACCAAGTTTATTCGCTTGTTCATGCAGTTTCATGGCAAAATCAAATCCGCTAATACTCTCAATTCCTGGATAATTCTCAATCTCTGGTGTAATCGCAGCCTGTCCACCCCACATCAGCTTCTCCAATAGAAGCACCTTTAACCCTGCTCTCACAGCATAAATGGCTGCCGAAAAACCAGCTGGTCCTCCACCAATTACTATAATATCATAATCTGTATTCATATATTTTCCTCGCTTTCTCTCCTAGTCTTCCCATTGCATGTTTTTCTATTACAACATCTTCTGTACTAGACTAGATAAAGGCAGCATCGGATGTCAAACGTCCAACACTACCCCAGTTAATATATATTACATATTCTATGCTATATTCTGCTGCGATTCCTGCTTACTATCTTTCAATTCCATTGACCTATTCGAAGAGTCTCTCTGCTGAAGCAAAGATGCAATACCATAAGTGTGTTTCATCGATTGACTGAGCATCGCACTAATCGCATTCCTCAAAATTGATTCCTTAGAATACTCGACCATTGTCTCCGCCATATCAGTATCTGCTATCCGTGACTCTGTAGATTGCAAACATTCTGACATGTTACTGGTATTGTGAATAGCATATGAAAGGCGGCTGCGCACTGCGCCGAGTTCTCCTCGAATACTAGATACCATTGCAATGCTCTCGTCTGATTGTGTAATGGAACTTGATGCACTGTCTCTACTACTTAAATCAATCTGATCTAGTCCAATGTTCGATGCTTTCAATCCTTTTATCAATACTTCAATATTCTGCTCGCTATTCGCTCCTAGTTGCAAGTCCAGCCCATTCCCTACAGAAGAAAATGAACCATCTATAATCTTCATTGTATTATACTCTGTCTCTGTTGCAACACGATCCGCTTCCTCTATCAATTTGGCTGATTCATTATCAAGTATCTGCCGGTCAGAATCTAAATACACATCATTCGCAGCCTGAACTGCTAATTCACGAATTCGCTGAATCATAGAATGAATCTGTGAAGCGGCACCATCTGCCACATCTAATAAGTAGATGCCATCCTGTCCATTCTGATTTGCCTGATCAAGTCCTCGAATCTGGCTTCTCATCTCCTGTGATATCGTGGATCCAGCAGCATCATTCTTCGTGTGGAGCAACCGATATCCAGAACTTAACTTCGAAGTAAGTTCTTGAATTCTACCACTATTCTCCTTCCCCATACGGGCAGAAAATTGGGCATCCATATTATGTTGAACGATCATGCTATCACCTCTTTATCCACTAGTCTAAAGTTATCGAATACTACATCCGATATAATTTATAGAGAAAAAGTCAGGTAATCTGCCTATCATATGCAGATATACCTAACTTTATTGTACTCTTTTTCCCATAAAAATGCAATCCTATTGTACAGAATCAAGATAACTATTATATTTATCGTATTTTGTTGGTGCTTTGGTCGCATCTGGTTTATCACCACTGTTCACTTTATACTTACTATACCACTTCTCAAGTGTCGCTGTGAATTCTTCGTATTCTTCAGCCATCGCCTTAACTTCCTTAGACAATACCTTCTTTGGTTTCTTACTCTTCGCCACTGCCTTTAAGGACTTTTTTGTTTCTCCTACACATTTATACATCGACATATGTAACTTCTGTGTATCAGGATCTTTCGATGCAATCATCACCATCGTACCTTCGATTGTCTTCAGGTCTGGAATCAATTGTGTCTTCACCTCATTCTTGATTTTAGAAACATCCTTCTCATCAAGAACTCGATCAACACTTAAAAAGAACTCATCTAGTCTCCCCATTGACAATTCGATATCCTTCTTGTACTGTTGCAGCTGACTTGTCCTATCGCTTCTCATGTTAAAATAGCGAAAGGTAAAAAATCCAGCTACAATCAAAACCACAATAACAATGAGCTTTTTCATAGGACTTCTCCTTTAATCTTATTCATTACTTCCATATTATCACTATTATATTATATATGTCAATAATTGTATGATTATTTGTCGAAAAACTTTCGCAAACGATTACGATTGTCCATACAGCTTTTATTTACACAAAAAAAGAACCACTACATAATTGTAATGGTTCTAATACGTGGGTTAGAGGATTCGAACCCCCGGCCTTTTGGTCCGTAGCCAAACGCTCTATCCAGCTGA
>CAZUGH010000053.1:0-7544 GCA_964619785.1 uncultured Lachnospiraceae bacterium
CTGCCTTCATCAGAGCTGTAACGCCGCCGCAAAGAACAGCCTGCTCACCGAAGAGGTCTGTTTCTGTTTCTGTCTTAAAGGTTGTTTCAAGAACACCTGCACGGCTTCCGCCGATACCTGCTGCATATGCAAGTGCCATCTGCTGTGCCATACCTGTTGCGTCCTGATGAACAGCTACAAGACAAGGAACACCCTTGCCTTCCTGATACTCAGAACGTACAGTATGTCCTGGTCCCTTAGGTGCGATCATGGTAACATCAACATCTTTAGGTGGTACAATCTGTCCAAAATGAATTGCAAAGCCATGAGCGAACATCAACATGTTACCTGGCTCTAAGTTTGGAGCGATATCCTTCTTGTACATAGCAGCCTGCTTCTCATCATTAATCAGAATCATAATGATATCAGCCTTCTTAGCAGCTTCTGCAGCTGTGTATACTTTAAATCCCTGCTTCTCAGCTTTTGCCCAGGATTTACTTCCTTCATATAATCCGATGATAACATCGCATCCTGACTCTTTTGCATTCAAAGCATGTGCATGTCCCTGGCTACCATAGCCAATAACAGCGATTGTCTTGCCCTCTAATAGAGCGAGATTACAATCTTCTTGATAGAAAATTTTTGCCATAATATATTGCCTCCTAAAATATTGTATTACTATATTGAACGGTTATTCGTCTAAAAAGCCACGTGTCAGGCCGGTTATTCCCGTCCGAACTAACTCCTTGATCTCGTATCCGTCTAATAACTTGGTAAATGCGTCCAGCTTTGCCTGGTTGCCAGTCAATTCAATCATCATAGATGACTCCGCTACATCAACAATCTTAGCACGGAAAATCTCTACAATTGCGTTAATCGATGGGCGTGCATCTCTGCCCGCTTCCACTTTAACAAGAATCAACTCTCGACAGACAGAAGCATCGTCCTTCAATTCCTTAATGTCACGGACGTCTTCAAGCTTAGCTAATTGCTTCTCAATCTGTTCTAATATACTATCATCACCTGTAACCGCAACCGTCATCCTCGAATAGGCAGGATTCTCTGTTTCACCTACAGTAAGACTATCAATATTATACCCTCTTCTACTAAACAATCCAGCCACTCGACTTAACACACCGGAAGTATTGTCTACTAGAATTGATAAAACCATTCTACGCATTGTTATGTCCTCCTAACTTTGCCCTATCTGTCATTGTAGCAACTTCACCCATCATTGTCAAGACATCATCATTTACTATAGATGAAATTATAGAGCTGTGATTTGTTCGATGCTAAGTCTGGAACTAGTTGTTCCTGACCACCTATTGTCTGCTCCTGGAAGCTTCCATCTACTGGGACTCTGAACTGTTCAATGTCCGTTGTTCCCATCTGAATCACCTTCATAACATAGGAATATATCTCATCGGTCTTGACATCTGTCGTTACATTTGGCATAACCACCTTGACAATATTCATCCACTTGCTTAATGACATAGATTTCACTTTTTTAAATAATGCTTGCATAAAGAGGCGTTGACGCTCTGTTCTTCCGTAATCATCAGCTTTACCAGATTTACTATAGACCGCCCACTTCGGATCGCCTTTTTTACCATGTCGGATTTGGCAATAGCCTAATGCCTGCCAGCCATTCAAAACCTGCTTGCCGGTTGTAAGATTACGATATCTTCTCTTCGTAATGTAGTTCGTATTGTTTAGATTATATGCCTCAGAGTCTGTCAAATCCAACTCTACTCCACCAATCTCATTGACAACAGAGACAAACGCATCTAAATTCACAATTGCATAGCCATCAATCTTGATTCCGAAATTTTGTGCAATTGTCTTATAGAGACATTTGATTCCACCAGCTGAGTAAGCAGAATTTAATTTACCATCCGCATTCTTCGGTGCTGCAATCGGGATAAACATATCTCTCATTAAAGATGTAATCTTCAATTTATTATGCTTCAAATCCATCGTTGCAATCATCATGGTATCGGTATTGTTGACATCACTATAGGTCTCGGTTCTTTTTTTACTATTATCAATACCAACTAACAAGATATTGATTACATCCGAATCAAAATTCAAGTCAATTCCTGACAAATCCACACTATCTAAATCATCCTTTGAATTCAGATTCATAAGGCCCAGTGTACCATTAATCTTATGCTGTGCAGTAGCCACTAAACTTCCGATTGTAAAAAACACAACAATTCCTACAATAAGCCAGATTCTCTTCGCTAGCTTTTTCTTCTTTTTGTTCTTAGCCATGTCTTCCTCCATTGCGAATACTATAATATAATTAGTAATCCGATATTTCTACTTACTCCTGATTTCCAAAAACCATAACGTATACAACGAATCCTTCTAGCCAACCAGTTCACATCAAACAAACTGATAAATGCTTGAAATACATTCTCCTGTTCCTTTGTCAATTGGTCCGAAAACAATTCATAGAATGCTTTCCCCTGACAACAGCACTGACACACTGTCTCTCTCTGGTCCTTTAATGAACGAATCCGTCCTATTAAATACTGTACAAAAGAAGTTCCACCAATCATGTTTTTACTGTGTTGCCGATAATAAAGTGTTGGCTCATCAAGATAGCCAATCTGTCCAAAACTACTACATATCAATGCCAGCCACCAATCATGAACTCGGATTCCTTCTGGTAATTGAACCAAGTAATCCCTCACCCTTTGATTCAACATCACCGTACAGCCAATACACTTATTTTCTATCAAAAGATGAGATATGTCAACTTTTTCTGTGCTCAAATGACTATTTTTGTGAAATAGTCCCATCTCATCACCACTTTTACTATCAAACATCATCGCATCAGAATACACTAAGACTGGCTCATTCTCATGATTTTTTTCTATCTTATTCATATGCGCTAACGTATGTTCTATTTTCTCAGGCATCCAGATATCATCCTGATCACAAAACATCACATAAGGTGCTTGACTTCTTTTAAGCCCTTCTAAAAAGTTCATGGTATAGCCTAGATTTTTTTCATTTACATGTAACGAAATCTTCTGAGGATATTTCTCAATATATTGCTTGACGATTGAAACCGTTCTATCTGTCGAACAATCATCACTCACTTCAATCGTAAAATTCTGGTATGTTCCATTCAAAATTGAATCTAGCTGTTCTGATAAAAACTGTTCTCCATTATAGGTGGATAGGACGATGTGCACTTGGCTCATTCCTTGTTTCCTCCATTCCAGTAAGTTTTATTCATCGAACACTTCTTAACAAGCCACATTGGCAACTTATCATAGCGCTTTCCCATCTTGTAACCGATGAATTTAAACCCACTTTGCATAATCAAGTCTGGAACGAGATACCATTTTCCATGACGAAATAGATATCCTATCGTCTGCTTTACAAGCTTCATTCCCTCTGACTCAGATTTGATTCCTTCGAATATTTCACGATATTGACGTTGTGAAACCGCCATATCAAAATTTCTTGTCAATTGTTGTCGATACGTGTAACGATGTGCATGAATCACCTTTGCCTTACTAGCATAAGCAATCTGATATCCTGACTGGATTACTTTCGACGCCATAATCATGTCTTCGTTAAATATCGTCTGGGTGACAAATCCCCCAAGATTTTCATATACATCCTTACGATACATTGCACAAACATTGGAGCAAAAATAAGTCTTAATTCCCAAGCGTTCCAAGTCATCTAACGACTTCACACTATCTTCCTCTGGATAATTAAATTGTCTCGTATAATGCTCTACAATGCCAACCTCATCACTTGGCAATTGTCTACCATACACAGTCGCAATCTTATCACTTTGGGAAAATGGTTGCAATATCTTCTCAATCAGGTATTCATCCACGGGTACCGCATCTTGTGTCATAAATAACATATAAGGTTCTTTTGACATTGATGCGCCTAGATTTCTCGTTCCGCCATGATCAAAATCTTTCTTGTCAATCGGAACAATGATTCCTTTGGACGATTTCTCTAATACGCTACGAACTCGTTCATTCTCTTTTTCTTCCACCATCGTTTGCATGAAGAAAATGTGTTCCGGCTGTTTTGTTTGTTTTTCCAACATTGTAATCAATTGTTCTATCTTATCATCTGGTCGATATACTGGAATTATCACATCTAACACTATTCTATCCTTCCTTATGAAGCAGACGATTTACTAACTTTACCGCCTCTTGCGCATCCTTTGAATACCCATCTGCACCAATCTCTTCAGCAAAACTATCGGTAACCGCAGCTCCGCCAATAATTACTTTGGCATCTAGTTCTTCTTGTTTAGCTAAATCCACAACATCCTTCATCGCCATCATTGTTGTAGTCATAAGTGCTGATAATCCGATGATTCTTGCTTGTTGTTCTTTCGCTGTCTTTACAATCAATTCGGAATCAACATCTTTTCCCAAATCAATAACATGATAACCATAATTTTTTAACATAAGAGCAACTAGATTTTTACCAATATCATGAATATCCCCTTTTACTGTTGCTACAATGATTGTCTCCATCTTCTGACCACTTCGTTCTTGTTCAAGCAGAGGTTCAAGCTTACCAATGGCTAGTTCCATTGTCTCCGCACTCGCAATCAATTGAGGAAGGTAGTATTTCTTCTCTTCAAACAACTGCCCAACCTGATTAATTGCCGCAATCAAATAGTCATCAATGATACGTGCAGGTTTTGTTCCATGATTTAATTCCTCATCAACAAGTGGCAAGACCTTTTCACGTCTTCCCTTCACAACTGCTTCATAAATTGGTCCCTTATTTTCTATGAGAGAATCACTAGATTGTACTGACTGTGTCTGATTATCAACTGTTAATGTCACTACATTTTCAATATATGTCACATCGGCTTCTTCTTTATTTAATAGTAAATCCGAAGCAAGTGTTGCATTCACGAGTAAGTCTTGACTTGGATTGGCTATTGCCATCGTTAATCCATCCTGTATCGCCATTGTTACAAATGCACTATTTACAAAAGTTCGTTCTGGCAAGCCAAAAGAAATATTGGACAAGCCACAAATCGTCGCCAAATGCAAATCTTCTTTACAATGTCGAATGGTCTCAAATACTTCTCTTGCTGCATTCTTATTCGAACCAACGGTTGTAACAAGCCCATCCACGATGATGTCCGATTCGCTCAGTCCATGCCTCTTTGCTTCTTCAAGAATAACATGGATAATCTCTTTCTTCTCCTGTAAATTCTCAGGCAATCCTTTTTCCGACAAAGGCAATAAGATAAACATAGTGCCATACTTCTTTGCAAGAGGAATTAGCTTCTGAAATTTTTCAGGTTCTAATGATATTGAATTTATCAGTGCGCGTCCCGGATAAATCCGAAGTGCTGCTTCCACTACCTTGACATCACTTGAATCAATACTAAGTGGTACTTCTACTGTCTGAGTCAATAGATGAACCACCTCAAGCATACGTTCTTTCTCATCAATACCATTCATTCCCATATTGACATCTAGTACTTTTGCGCCTAGTTTTACCTGCTCCTCTGCCATCGATGTTACTAAATCAAAATTGCCTTCTCGAAGCTGAGCTTGCAATTCTTTCTTACCGGTTGGATTGATACGCTCGCCTACAATCATAAAAGGTCCATCAAGTTCAATCGGTGTTACATTATGTTCCGTTGTAAGCACACGTAGAGATTTCTCTTCTTCATGTATTGGTGTCTTCTTCTGTATCGTTTCAACCATCTTGCGAATATGCTCTGGCGTTGTACCACAGCATCCTCCCAAAACAGTTGCTCCTGCATCTGCTAAATCAATCATGGATTGTGCAAAATCCTGTGGTCCCATGCTATAACACGTCTTTCCATCAACAAGTGTTGGTAAACCAGCATTTGGCTTCACAACGATTGGTACATTCGCATATTTGTTCATCTGACGCACAGCCTCGACCATCTGGTCCGGCCCTGTCGAACAATTCAATCCCACTGCATCTGCACCCATACTTTCTAAAACGACCATCGCAGTCTCTGGCGTCGTTCCATACAGCGTTCGCATATCAGCTTCATACGTCAACGTAACAATAACAGGTAAATCACAACTCTCCTTTACCGCAAGTAACGCAGCACGACACTCATTCAGACTCATCATCGTCTCAATAACAAACAAATCCACATCCTGTGCTAATAGGCATGAAACCTGTTCCTTATAGATGTCAACCAATTCTTCGAATGTCAGTGTACCCATCGGATATAGTTGCTCACCAGTCATCGTAATATCACCGGCAATATAGACATCTCGCTTCGTGCCACTTTCCACAATCGCTCTTTTACTAAGTGCAACCAGCCCTTCCGTCAGTTCACTCTGTTTCTGAGCAAGACCGTATTCCGCAAGCTTAATACGATTACAGGTAAATGTGGGCGCATATAGCACATCACTACCTGCCTGAATGTATTGCTTTTGTAAATCAAGAAAAACATCCGGATTCTCTAATATCCAACTCTCCGGACATACTCCACTTGGCATACCCTGCTCTTGTAGGTTCGTGCCAGTTGCTCCATCTAATATAATAAAATCCCGTTTTAAACGTTCTCTAAAATTCTTCATTCCATCATCCTTTCGCTGTCTCATATAATATCATGATTTCTTCTCGATGACAAGATATTTGGCAACCTGGCAGTTCTCTAGTCCAAACACAGGAAACTCTTCATTGGTCATATCATAAAAGTACGAGTGTATCATTCGACTCACACCTCCATGACAAACTAATAGTACATTCTCACCCTCATCCTTTTCAATAATTTCGTCAAGAAAATTATAAACCCGTTGCGCCAAATGAAACATCGATTCCCCACCATCCGGATAGGCTGTTACGAACTTCCTCTTACCCTCTTGGAAAACAGATGCCAACCGATCCATTCCTTCACAACTCCCATAGTTTTGCTCAATTAACCTCTCATCAACCTCTGCCTCAAGATGTAAACGCTCACAAAGTGGCTCCGCCGTCTGTCTAGCACGAAGCATCGGTGAAACATAAACCTTGTTAATCCCATAATCCGTAATATGTTCAGCCAACTGCTTTGCCTGTAACATTCCCCGATCTGTCAAAGGTAAATCAGTCAATCCACATACCTTATTATCCAAATTGTAACTAGTTTCCCCGTGTCTCACTACATATATTCTCATACTAAACCTCATTTCCGAACATTTTCATTCATTGTTAGAATGTTATCATGTGAGCCGAATCATGTCAAACTCATTATTTAACATAAAACGACCACACGAAACTGTGTGGTCGTCCTATCAATCATGCAATAAATTTATTAATCTTCCTGTTTTTTACGTAATCTAATCACTGCAACTAATCCGCAAGCTGCCAATGCCATAATAACGACTGCCATTTCATATGGGAAGTTATCACCTGTCTGTACCGCACTGTCGTTTCCCTCATCGCTTGCAGAGCTTGAACTCGATGTATCGGTATCAGCATCTGCATCTGCACCTGCTGTATCACTATCATTATCATCATCCGATGATGGTGTCGGTGTTACACGGTTTACAACAAGAACTGTTGGACTTGGTGTTGGTGCT
>CAZUGH010000053.1:7644-12384 GCA_964619785.1 uncultured Lachnospiraceae bacterium
GTTGGTGCTACTGGAGTTGGGGTTACCACTTCAACGGTTGGAGATGGAGACGGTTCTACTCCAACTCCATTATAAGGGAAGAAATGTCCCTCGCCAGCTGATGTAACATTAGCTCCAATATAATTTCCTTCAAAGTTTCCTCCATTAATCGCGATGTCTGCTTTTGGTGCAACTACATGTCCTGGAATAAAATCTGCATTTATATTTGTTGCTTCAGGGAAGTTCCAAATCAACTTCATTCCTTTGGTATATAACTGACCACACTGATCTACTCCCGTTAATTGCTTCAATCCAGTGTTTGAATCAATTAATTTGAGATTGTTTCCATCTTCATCACATATATAGATAAAGATTCGATTGTTTGAAGATGTTGGTCCACTATTATCATTACCTAGTTTGAACGAAGATGAACCAGTTATATTTATAACTTTTTGTTTTGTAATCAAGTCATCTAACGAACTATATCCCTTTAATACAATAGCTCTATAATTTGTACCATTATCAAGTACATTGGTGTTAAACAAATCTCCATCAACATTAACAATATCATCTGCTTTATCAATATATAAAGCATTGAGTTTTGAACCCCACATCTCAACCTGTTTCACACTAGATGATTTCTTCAATTCAGCATCTGTCGCCAAATAACTTTTTGTTGACTGTGTAACCCAGGCACTTGATTGTCCTGTTATTTGTGTAAATGCAGATGTGACATCAATCTTGGCATCCTTTGCACATTGCTCAAAAGACAAATTACCAGATACATTTGTAGTGCTGCTATTCGTTGTATAAAACACTTTGCACTGATCAAAATTCATTTCTGGATAGTCAGGTGCTAGCCACCCACTATTGGTATAATTTCCCACTGTGATGATTTCATTAATATAAGAGTCAGCTACTGCAGCGTCTCCAAAGTTTGTAATAGTTCCCTTACCACCTACAACCAGGCCACCTACTGTATGACCATTTGTAATCACTAAGTCATTTTTGACGAAATACTGATACTTACTTAGTATTGACTCAACCGAATAATCTGAATCACTTGCAAATACACTGCCTCCAAATTCTTGAAATAATGTAATGGCTGACAATGTAAATATCATTATGAATGCAACCATTTTCATTTTCGTAATTTTCATAACACTTCCTCCATCTGAATTTCTTTCAGTTACAATTTCTAACCATACCTCTATAAATAATATCGACAAAACTTCTCATTACTTGAGATTTTTATCATGTATAAACTGAGACATCACATAATTCGAGACATCTAGGCCATACTCTGTCAATTTTATATATCCCGATTCAACATCTAATGTACCCTCTTTTTTCAATGTTTCTATCGTTTTTCCATACTCTTTCTGCAAGGTTATTCCAAATATTTTTCTAAACTCTTCGATTGATATTCCTTTGGTTTTTCTAAGTCCAAGGAAAATGAATTCCTCCATATCCTCAATTTGTTGATTCAGATGATACTCATCCACCACATGTTTCCCTTGTTGAACCAATTCACAGTATTTGTTCACATCACTTACATTAGAAAATCGTGCTCCTTTTAAATAAGAGGACGCACCTACACCCAGTCCTAGATACTCATCCATAGACCAGTATTTCATATTATGACGACACTCAAACCCTTCCTTTGCATAATTAGAAATCTCATATCGTTCATATCCTGACTGATGTAAAATCTCTTTGGTATCCGCATACAAAATTCGATCTAGTTCTTCATCAACTGGTGGCGTTTCATGATATTTCTCATAAAAAGGGGTTCCTTCTTCTATAATGAGACTATATGCCGAGATATGTTCTGGTTCAAGTGCAATCACCTGATTACAAGAATTTGCATAGCTCTCTCTTGTCTGTCCTGGAATAGATGCCATAAGATCAATATTGATATTATCATATCCACATTTTCTCGCCAGTTCATAGCTATGTAAAAAATCTTCCCAGCTATGAATTCTTCCTAACAACTTAAGTTCCTTATTATTAGTGCTTTGTAATCCAAAACTAAGTCGATTCACACCGGCACGACGATACGATTGCAACTTTTCACTGGTCACAGTTCCAGGATTACATTCCATTGTAATCTCTGCCTTCTTTGTCATCTTAAACTTTGCATGAATTTGTTCAAAAAAAGAGTCGATGAAACACTCCTTCATAACCGAAGGAGTACCCCCACCGAAAAATATAGAGTCCACTTCATAATCGCTAACAATATTCACTTGACCTATCTCTTTCGAAAGTGCCTTTGCATACGTTTCCATCACCTCATCCGATGCAGGTCCTGACAAAAAATCGCAATAGAGACATTTACGAGCACAAAATGGTATATGAAGATATAACCCTAGCCTTTTTTTATTCATCATCATCTAACTTCAGTACACTCATGAAAGCCTTCTGTGGTATCTCCACATTGCCAACCTGACGCATACGTTTCTTACCTTCCTTTTGCTTCTCTAATAATTTACGTTTACGAGAGATATCACCACCGTAACACTTAGCAAGTACATCCTTACGCATTGCTTTAACTGTCTCTCTCGCAATAACTTTGCTACCTATGGCAGCCTGAATCGGAATTTCGAAAAGCTGTCTAGGAATCTCTTTCTTCAATTTCTCACACATCTTACGTCCTCGCTCCTGTGCACTACCCGCATGAACGATAAAGGATAAGGCATCTACCTCCTCCTTATTGATTAAGATATTTAGTTTCACAAGCTCTGCTCGCTCATATCCCTTCATCTCATAATCAAATGACGCATAGCCTCGAGAGCGAGACTTTAAACTATCAAAGAAATCATAAATAATTTCATTCAATGGTAATGTATACTTAAGGAGTGCCCTTGTCTCTTCCATGTATTCCATTCCGAGATAAATGCCACGTCGCTCCTGACATAATGTCATAATCGCTCCCACAAATTCTGTCGTCACCATAATTTCTGCGGTCACAACAGGCTCGTCCATATGATCAATCTCCGAAGGATCTGGTAAATTCGATGGGTTGGTCACTTCTACCATCTCACCATTTGTCTTATATACATGATAGATAACACCTGGTGCGGTTGTCACTAAGTCTAAATTGTACTCTCTCTCAAGTCTCTCTTGAATGACCTCAAGATGTAAAAGTCCAAGGAATCCACAGCGGAATCCAAATCCAAGTGCCATCGAGGTCTCAGCTTCAAATTGTAATGCTGCATCGTTGAGTTGAAGTTTCTCTAGTGCATCACGAAGATCCTGATATTTTGCACCATCCGCTGGATATAATCCACAATATACCATTGGCTGAACCTGTTTGTAACCAGGCAATGCTTCGCTACATGGATTCTGTGCATCCGTAACGGTATCACCTACACGTGTTCCATCTACACTTTTTAGACTAGCTGTAATATATCCAACCATACCTGCTGACAATTCATCACTTGGTATAAACTGGCCTGGTCCAAAAGTACCTACCTCAATGACTTCCTCTTCCATATCCGTAGCCATCATACGAAGTAATGTCCCCTTCTTAACGGTACCCTCAAAAATACGGCAAAAGATAATAACACCTTTATATGAGTCATATACGGAATCGAAAATCAAAGCCTTTAAAGGAGCCTTGGCATCTCCTGATGGAGCAGGAATCTTGGTAACTACCTGTTCAAGCACTTCTTCTATATTAAGTCCCATCTTGGCAGAAATCAGTGGTGCATCCTGCGCTTCAATACCGATGACATCCTCAATCTCACTCTTGACACGTTCTGGCTCCGCACTTGGCAAATCAATCTTATTAATAACTGGCATAATCTCTAAATCATGATCAATCGCCAGATAACAATTCGCCAATGTCTGCGCTTCAATTCCCTGTGCTGCATCAACAATTAGAATTGCTCCCTCACAAGCCGCTAAACTTCTTGATACCTCGTAGTTGAAATCGACATGTCCTGGGGTGTCAATCAAATTAAATATATACTCTTCGCCATCTTTTGCCTTATATACAATACGAACTGTCTGAGCCTTAATCGTAATACCACGTTCACGCTCTAAATCCATATTGTCAAGAACCTGCGCTTGCATCTCACGACTAGTAAGTAATCCAGTCTTTTCAATAATACGGTCAGCTAGTGTAGACTTACCGTGGTCAATATGTGCTATAATACAAAAATTTCTTATATGATCTTGATTAATATTAGACATCTGTTCCTCCTGTTACTCTTCTATAAAGAGTCAATCAATTATCAATTATAGCACATCTCCACTTTTTTTGTCTACCAAAAAGGAGCGGCTTCATACCGCTCCCTCTATAGGTTTAATAATCTTCTCAATGCTTTGATATTATTCTCAACTGCTTCAGCTTTCTCAATTCGCTCTGGATTCTGATCACAACTTCGAAACTTCTCTATTCTTGTGATAATCTCCACATTAAGTGTGTTCAAATCGCGGCTTTTTCCGCCCTTGGTCGCTACATCATACTTTGCAATTGCTGTTAACATTTCGCGTTTTCTATCATTCCATTCTGAGTTAATCTCACTTAGCTTGGTTTCTTCCTCGTCAAGCATCTGTCGATAAATCACTTTCATGTCTGCATCGTATCGTTCTTTGATATTCTCCTTGGAAAATTCGTTCATCACGATCCCCCTTTGTACTCTTCTATATCATATAATAGGTATTCTCATTTTACAATTCTCATCGTATAAATTTTACATAAATTATGGGTCAATCATTTTTTTCGTGGGATTGCCACCACGTAATGTATTGATT
>CAZUGH010000054.1:0-8759 GCA_964619785.1 uncultured Lachnospiraceae bacterium
TTTTACCTTTTATTTTATGACGTGTCAACTCGGATATTTACTTTTGAGTTTTATGGGAGTAGAATGCAAAGAAAAACATCAGGAAGCACATGCTTCTGTAGGGAGGTCATGAAATGATTAAGTCGAGAAAAGTTGCAATTATTGGTGTTGGTCATGTTGGTGCTTACTGTGCCTACTCGTTGATTTTGCAGGGTTTGGTGGATGAGCTGGTGTTGGTTGACAAGAATAAGCAAAAGGCTATTTCTGAATGTCAGGATTTGCGTGATGCCGTTGCGTATTGTCCACATAAGGTGAAAGTTTCGATTGCGGATTATGATGAGCTGGGTGATTGAGATGTTATTGTCAACGCAATTGGCAAGGTGAAGTTGCTTGAGACACATGATCGAATTACAGAGTTGAATTTTACAATTAAAGAGGTTACGGATTATATGCCAAAGGTTATGGCTGGTGGATTCCATGGAATCATTATCAATATTACCAATCCATGTGATATCGTGACTAGGCAGATTGCCAAGATTGCTAAGCTGCCCAAGGGGCATGTTTTCGGTACAGGAACTGGGCTGGATACTTCAAGGTTGTTGTCTGCATTGTCGATGCAGACGGATATTGATCCAAAGTCGATTACAGCATATATGTTAGGTGAGCATGGTGCTGATATTATGGTGCCAATGTCGCAGATTGCTTTTCGTGGAAAAAGTGTCGCTAGCCTTCAGAATGATGAGCGTTTTCGTTTTGATACAAAGCAGCTCAAAGAGAAGGTGTTCGAGGGGGCATGGGTTACATTTGATGGGAAGAAGTGTACAGAGTATGGAATTTGCTCTACATTAGCAAGAGATGTCTCTATCATTTTCCACAATGAGAAGGCGATTATGCCTGTTAGTATGGAGTTAGATGGAGAGTATAATGAAAAAGATATTTTCGTTGGTGTGCCAGCGATTGTTAGTGCAAATGGTGTGGAAGAGGTGATTGAGCTCGACCTTACCAAAGAGGAGATGGAGGAATTCCATCAGTGTTGCGAGGGCGTTCGTCACAATATGACGCTGAATGATTTGATTATTAAGTGATGTTTTAGATTTGTTTTAGAACACAAAAAGGGAACCGCTCTGATATGATCCCCCTTAAGTAGATTTTGGTTATTTACCTTGTCTACTTAAGGGGAATCATATCAATTGAGCGGTTCCCTTACTTTATTATTCTAGAGGTATTTCTTTAAGTCGTCTACTTTATTAAGCTGTTCCCATGGCAGGTTCAGGTCATTGCGGCCGAAGTGACCGTATGCAGCTGTCTGCTTGTAGATTGGGCGACGCAGGTCTAGCATCTGGATGATACCGGCTGGACGTAGGTCAAAGTTGTCACGAATGATTTCGATGAGCTTTTCATCAGAAACTTTGCCGGTGCCGAAGGTGTCAATCATGACAGATGTTGGTGCTGCTACGCCGATGGCATAGGATAATTGAATCTCAGCTTTGTCGCAGAGACCGGCTGCTACAAGGTTCTTGGCAACGTAACGAGCGGCATAGGCTGCGGAGCGATCGACTTTTGTTGGGTCCTTGCCGGAGAAAGCACCGCCACCGTGACGTGCCCATCCACCGTAGGTATCGACGATGATTTTACGACCAGTAACACCACTATCTCCGTTTGGTCCACCGATTACGAATCGACCTGTTGGGTTGATGTAGTATTTTGTATCCTCATCGATGAGTTCGGTTGGGAGAATTGGGTCAATGACATGCTTGCGTATGTCTGTCTGAATCTGCTCCCATGTGATTGCTTCATCGTGCTGACTAGAGATGACAACGGCATTGATGTGGATTGGTTTACCTGCTTCATCATATTCTACTGTAACCTGAGATTTACCATCAGGACGAAGATAAGGTAACGTGCCATCTTTACGAACCTTGGTGAGCTGACGTGTCAACTTGTGTGCTAAGTAAATTGGGTATGGCATGTACTCATCTGTCTCGTTTGTTGCATAACCAAACATCATACCTTGGTCACCAGCACCGATGGCATCGATTTCGCTATCACTTAACTTGGCTTCAAGTGCTTTGTCAACGCCCATGGCGATATCGGATGACTGCTCGTCTAGGGATACCATAACACCGCAGGTGTTTGCATCAAAACCATAGGAAGAGTGATTGTAACCGATTTCATTGATTGTATCACGAACGATCTTTTGAATGTCAACGTAGCCCTGTGTTGTAATCTCGCCCATGACAAGTACTAGACCAGTGGTGATTGCTGTTTCGCAAGCAACACGGCTCATAGGGTCCTGAGCTAGCATGGCATCAAGGACTGCATCTGAAATCTGATCACAGATTTTGTCGGGATGACCTTCTGTAACGGATTCAGATGTAAATAAATGCTTTTCCATTGTATCCTCCATTCTTCACTTATGTGAAAAAAATTGGTTCCTCTTTTTTGAGCGAAAAAAAATCCGCCAAAGCGGACTTGATTGTTTCGTATCAAACCCTCTCATTGTTCGAAAAAATCGCTTAGATTGGCACCTTCCAAAGGATGGGGTTGCCGTGGTTTCACAGAGCCTTAACTCTCCACCACTCGGAATAAGAGAAACGTATTTAATTGTAACGTATAAAGGATACACCATATAGAAGGTATCGTCAAGTACATTGAGTTAAGAAAAATACAAAATATGTCTATTTTTTCTAAATAGTTTATGGTATAATAATAAAGTCAGATTGCGAGGTGAATATGTGAAGAAGAATGCAGGTGACAAACATCGCAATATGTTTCTGATTTTAGCAGTTGGACCGATGGTTGCGTTGGTTTTATTTGTCTCATTTGTGATGGCTAGAGAAGAGAAAGTCATTAGTGAACATTATAACTTGCGTGACAGTGATATGGATATTTCATTTATGGTGTTTGATAAGATGCTTTTGTTGAGCTCTTATACGGCAGATGATTATGAGAAGATTCAGTCGATGGCTAAGAATAATCAGGACTGGTTATCCGATGTGAACCAATTAAAGAAGTTTGATCAGGCGTTGAAGCAGAAGTACTCATTTCTTGTTGTAGAGCAGGATCATAAGTTTATTTATTTCGGAGACACAGCGTATAAAGACTTCCTATCAAAAAGATTAGCGAATCAGATTACGTCAGCTTCATCAAGAGATGCTACTTACCTTGAGAATGCGAAGCATTCCATATTGGTTAAGGGAATTCAAGCTAGAACGCTTGAGGGAACAGATTACAATGTCTATATCGTAACACGAACCAATTTTGCTCTTCCTCATGTTAAGTTCTTGAATTATATGTTATTCACTGCTATACTAATAGTAATCATAGTAATTTCTGTTGTAGTCGTTGGGTATGCATATTATCATATTGTTAAACCCATCAAGACCTTACAGAAAGCGACGAATGCAATACGTGATGGTGATTTAGATGTGGATATAAGTATGGAAGGTCAAGGAGAATTCATTGGGTTGTATGAGGATTTTGACCGGATGAGATTGCGCTTGAAGGAATCCGTTGAAGAGCAACAGAAGACAGATTTTTTGACACGAGAAGTAATCGGTAACATTTCACATGATTTGAAGACCCCATTAACTGCGATTAAAGGTTATGCAGAGGGTATTTTAGATGGGGTTGCATCAACACCAGAACGAATTGAGAAGTATGTTAGAACGATTTATACGAAGGCATCAGATATGGCAGGTCTGGTAGATGAGCTTGCCTTTTTCACAAAGATAAATCAAAAAGATGTACTTTATAATTATACCGATGTTCCAGCAAGTCGCTATTTTAGTGATTGTGTTAGCGAATTATCTCTGGATTTGGAGATGAAGAGTATCAACTTGATTTTTCAATCAGATGTTGATGACCAAGCACAGATTCATATTGATGTTGAGAAGATTAAGCGTGTTGTTAACAATATTGTTGGGAATGCAGCGAAGTACATTCGGCATAATCAAGGTATCATAATTGTTCGAGTAATTGATGATGGACCACAGATTGTAATACGCATCGAAGATAATGGAGATGGCATAAGTCAGGATGAGTTACCATATATATTCGATCGATTTTATCGAACAGATAGTTCACGGAGATCTACGACAGGAGGAAGTGGCCTGGGGTTGGCCATAACGAAGAAGATTGTCGAGGATCACGGAGGAGTGATTTGGGCTGAGAGCAAGGAGACAGTAGGTACTGCTATCTTGTTCCGTTTAAATAAGGATAGAGGGATGCAAATGAAGGAGGATACAAAAAATGAGTAGAATATTAATTATCGAGGATGAGTTACCAATTGCAGAGTTAGAGAAAGATTATCTCGAACTGAGCGATTTCACAGTAACAATCGAAGAAGATGGAAGCAAAGGTCTTGAGAAAGCATTAAGTGGAGAATATGACTTGATTATATTGGATTTGATGCTGCCGGGTATGGATGGTTTTGAGATTTGCAAGACGATTCGTGGTGCGATGGACATTCCAATCGTGATGGTATCGGCGAAGAAGGAAGATATTGATAAGATTCGTGGACTTGGTCTAGGCGCTGACGATTACATGACGAAACCATTTAGCCCAAGCGAGTTGGTAGCACGTGTGAAGGCACATTTGGCACGTTATGAAAGATTGACTCATAGCTTGTACAAGGAGAATGAGATTATCGAGATTCGTGGAATCAAGATTGACAAGACTGCTCGTCGAGTATATGTTGATGGAGAAGAGAGAAACTTCACAACGAAGGAATTTGACCTACTTTATTTCCTTGCCAATAATCCAAATCGTGTATTCACAAAGGAAGAATTGTTCTCAGAGATTTGGGGCTTTACAAGCGTTGGCGATATCGCAACAGTAACCGTTCATATCAAGAAGATTCGCGAGAAGATGGAGAAGAATACCTCCAAGCCAGACTACATCGAGACAATCTGGGGCGTAGGATATCGTTTCAAACTCTAAGGATAAATTTGCATCATTTGCCCATACTATGTGATAGATTAATTACGGGTGGTGGCAGTGATGAAGAAGGACAATCAGAGAATTCTGTATATTATAGGAACAACTGGCGTAGTATATCTCATCTTGAGATACCTCTTACCGCTCGTTGTTCCTTTTGTATTGGCAGTGATTGTGGCTAGAATGCTAGAACCAGCAGTGGAGTGGAGTTATGCGCGCTTGTATTTTCCTAAGAGATTCGTATCGATGGTGCTTCTGGTTGTGTCAGTGGGCGCTTTGCTTGTGTTTTTTGGAACGATACTTGTAGCGTGTGGTCGCCAGTTTGGAATATTGCTAAAGCAGATGCCACACTACCAAAACGTATGGTATGGAACGATGGAGGAATTATGCTGCTGCATGGATGGCGCATTTGGTCTGCGCCCGGGCTTGACGATGATATGGTTATTACAAGCGGGGAAAATGTTGTCTCAGCGAATTCTCCCAGGAATTACGGGTTATGCAGGGGAGATGTTTTTATCCGTTGGACGAATTGGTCTGCTGGCATTTATCTTTTTTATTGCAACGATTATGGTGCTCTCAGACCGAGAAAAACTGCGAAAGGAAGCTGGGCGATGCTTGATTTATCAAAAGCTGCAACCATCCTTATCTCATCTTAAGACAGCTGGTTATTCCTATCTAAAGGCATAGGTGATCTTGATTTTTATTGTATCGGTCGTGTGTGTAACGGGGCTGCTAATTATCAGAAATCCGTATGCGCTGTTATTTGGCATTGCGATTGCAATCTTTGACGCCTTTCCCGTCGTGGGAAGTGGAAGTATTCTTGTACCATGGGCCGTCTTTCATGTGCTAGGAGGCAATATGATGGAAGCCGCAATTCTAGTGACAATCTATGTTATCACCTTATTGATACGCGAGGTTTTGGAGCCACGTTTGCTGGGAAATTGTCTGGGCATTTCTCCATTTTATATGTTGATATCTATCTATGTTGGTGTTAAAGTATTTGGTATAGCAGGAATTTTACTAGGGCCGATTGGGCTCATTATGATACAGTACTTTGTCAGAGGAAAGGATGGTCAGAAGATTTGAAAAAATATGCACTAGTAATATGCGTAGCACTCCTATTGTGTGGGTGTGGTGAACAAAAGACCGATACAACATTGGCGATTCCAAATTATACACCAGTTCCAACTTGGTCACCGGCACCGTCTAACGAGGCGGAAGCAACCAGTGAGCCAGAAGCGACTGCAGCAGCGAAGACCGGTCAGAACAAGGTCTCGGACCTGGTCACGAAGACCGTGAAGAAGTATGAGGAAGAGACAATCGACATGGAAGGGCTTGAAGGTGTGGATAACTTCACGCTGGCGAAGGATAACACCCTTCGCTGTCATGACTCCAATGCATCTGGCAGCAATACATTTTCCTTGTATGAGAAAAAGGGAAATGGCGCCTGGAAGAAGTCAGCGAATCAGATTATCGCTAACTTTGTAAATAAGTACCGCGTTCAGGTAACGAAGATGAAGGATTATCTTGTGACAGCATTTGATGAGACGATACTCATGGCAGATGACAATGTGATTTACAAGATTGATGAAGAAGGCAATACGATTGCGGATGCGAAGATGGAGAAGATGTTTGGTAAGGGAACCTTTGAAATTCATGATTGGTATTGGTACAAGGGGAATAAAGTGATTGCGAACCTGAGTTATTATGACAAGGCGGGTACGCTTAAGGAGAAGGTTTGTTGTTTGATTGATATTGATCGCCAAAAAATTGTGAAGCGCTATAGCCAGAGCTGGGAGATGCGGCTGGTGGCGGATGGCAAAATCTACGGAGACCAGGTGGACCAGAATCTGATTACTACGATACTAGTTGTTAATCCGGAAGATGGAAAGGTGGAACAGAAGATTCCGGCAAGTGTTATTCGCAAGACTGCGCAGGACCGCACGGAGTGGAACAAAGCAGGAGATGATTATTATCGCAATCAGGCATTTGCCTATGCGCTTTGCGATGGAGAACTCTATGTGAAATATATGACGGGAGTGTTCCGATATGATGCAGATTCGCAGAAATGGCAGCAGCTCCTAAAGGAGTCGAAGAAATACAAGATGGGCCAGTGCGACCCCGTTACCTTCGCAGTGGCAGATGAGAATCATTTCTATATGATGGGGGAGGCTGGGTTCTATCGATATTCGGCTAACGACTAACCCACTTGCTCATTCCACAGCCGTGATTGCCGAAGGGACGACGATTGAAGCCGAGCTTCTCGTAGAAAGGCTCTTTGGCATAGGCACTCATAAGATTGACCATGACGGTTTCACCTTCTTCGACCTGGCTCTCAATCCATGAGAGAACTTGTGTGATGAGGCTACGACCGATGCCATGGGACTGGTACTCGGGGCGTAGGATAACGTCACAGATGAAGTATACATAACCGCCATCCCCGACGACACGCGCCATACCAATTGGCTTGCCATCGATGGTTGCCACGATGGTATAGAGAGAATTGGATAGGGCAATACGAACACGCTTCTCCGTTGTGATGACAAAGTCAACCGAACGACGTAGATCATCATAATCGTCGACAGATATGGTATTGGTAAATTCAATGGAATCGTTCATAGACGGCACCTCGTAAAATTGATAAAATAAAGGTAACACAAAAGAATAAGGAGGTCAATAGTTTGAAAATTTTGATTGCATCCGATATACACGGATCGAAATATTATTGTAGGCAGATGTTAGATGCATTTGATAGGGAACAGGCAGATAAATTGATTTTATTGGGTGATTTGCTTTACCATGGTCCAAGGAACGACCTGCCTAGAGAGTACGCACCGAAGGAAGTCATTGCGATGCTTAATGCTAGGAAGAAAGATTTGCTGTGTGTGGCAGGAAATTGCGAAGCACCGGTAGACCAAATGGTGCTTGAGTTTCCAGTGATGGCTGACTACGGAATCTGGTATTTAGAAGAGCGAATGATTTTCTTCACACATGGGCATGTGCATAATGAAGAGCATTTGCCAATGTTGAAAAAGGGTGACATTCTGCTTCATGGACATACCCATGTGCCAGTGATGGCAGACCGTGGAGACTATATTTATATGAATCCGGGCTCTGTCTCGATTCCAAAAGAAGATAGCGTGCACGGATATATCGTCTATGAGGACGGTACATTTTCCCATAAAAATATGGAGGGTCAGGTTCAACAAACCTTCACACTCCATGCTAATTAGATAAACTGATTCGTAGACTCATCATACTCATAGTCGATACCTGAGAGGTCGGCTGTGAGTTTTTGTTTTAGTAAAATTGCTGAGGTCACTTTGCCATTCGAGAAAGTCTTGCACATATCGTCAAGAGAATCGAAGTTGTCCCGCAATTGAGTATTTACGTAGCTTAGTAGTATAATTGGATCTTTTGGTAACATAATCTTAGAACCTTTCTTTTCGTTTTCCCGATTATATCAATCATATCTTCGCATGTCAAGGGTATACATTCTTGCTTATTTGTAGATACTAAAGCAATGAAAATTCTGCTTCAGCAAAAAAACTGCTTCGGCAAGGAGGAATGTGATGAGTAAGAGTGAGTTTGGGTCTGATTTTGCCCGCAATAAGAAGGAAATTGATGAGCTGTTGGGTGTGGTTGCTAGCTTTGATTTGATTTATCGAGTGGTTCATATCGGTGGAAGAAATGCGTGCTTCTATTTTATCGATGGTTTTTGCAAGGATGAAGTGCTTGAGAAAGTGATGGAGTTTTTATACAAGATAACGCCGGAGGAGATGCCGGAGACAGCGCATGATTTCCTGAAGAAAAAGATTCCTTATGGAGAGATTGATTTGGTG
>CAZUGH010000054.1:8859-12025 GCA_964619785.1 uncultured Lachnospiraceae bacterium
GACAGCGCATGATTTCCTGAAGAAAAAGATTCCTTATGGAGAGATTGATTTGGTGATGGAGATGCATACCGTGGGAAAAAGTTCGCGGACTGATGTTGTGATTTCATATATGAAGGGAAGGGTTGAAGAATCCATGCTCGACAACATACGCAAGAGAATTGCGAAGATTGATATCGATGCATTGACGATGAACCAAGAGAGTCTAGCAGAGTGCCTCTACCAGCACAAGTGGTTCAATCCGTTTCCAAAGTTTAAGTTTACGGAGCGACCAGACACAACGGCAGCGAGTATTTTAGAAGGAAGCATTGCAATTCTTGTAGACAATTCACCTTCGGCGATGATTCTGCCTACGTCGGTGTTTGATATTATCGAAGATGCAGATGATTATTATTTTCCACCCGTGACGGGAACATATCTGCGTCTGTCGCGAATGGTTATCAATATTTTGGCGGTCGTGGTAACGCCCCTGTTCCTGTTATTAATGAAGTATCCTGAGTGGATACCGCAGAGCCTGGCATTTATACAGATTCATGATCCGGTCAATGTCCCCATTTATGTGCAATTTCTGATTTTGGAGTTTGCGATTGATGGTCTGCGAATGGCTTCTTTGAATACGCCCAATATGCTTAGTATGCCGCTTAGTGTCGTGGCAGGTATCGTCTTAGGGGACTATACGGTCAGCTCGGGATGGTTCAATTCGGAAGTTATGTTATATATGGCGTTTGTCGCGGTGGCCAACTACACACAGGTGAGTTTTGAACTAGGATATGCGCTGAAATTTATGCGGCTGATTACCTTGAGTCTGACAGCGCTCTTTGGCGTATGGGGATTCGGACTAGGACTTCTGATTACGATACTTTCGATTATTGGAAATAAAACGATTGCTGGGAAGAGTTACATTTATCCAATCTTCCCATTTAGCTCTAAGCAGTTTCTGCGTCGGTTTTGCCGAATCAGTCTACCGGCGGCGGACAAGAATCGCCACTGATTATTTGCGAAGTCGTGCAATCTCCTCTTTGTATGGAGGGTAGGACTTTTTCTCGTTCTCGGGATCTTTGATATAAGGGGTCTCGAGAATTTTTGGTATCTGGGTAAATCGAGAATCCCATGCAATACGATGTAGTGTTTCAAAGCCGAGAGTGCCCGCACCTAGATTGGCATGTCGATCCTTGTGAGCACCTAGAGGATTCTTGCTATCATTGAGATGAATGACAGCAATCTGGTCTAGCCCCAGTGTTTGCTCAAATTCCTGTAGGACTTCCTCATAGTGATTCACCAAATCGTATCCGCTGTCATTCACATGGCAAGTATCAAAACAGATTCGTAACTTCTCGGGGTGCTTGACACCTTCATAGATGTGGCGAAGCTGCGTGAAATTGGCACCTAGTTCGCTGCCCTTACCGGCCATGGTCTCTAATGCGATTTTGACAGGCGTATCTGCCGTCAGTACTTGATTCAACCCATTGATAATCTGACAGATTCCAGCATCTTCCCCAGCACCAACATGGCTGCCTGGGTGCAACACTAGTATATCGCTACCCATCGCATGCGTGCGGTCAATCTCGAGTGCCAAAAACTCAAGTGCAAGCTCATAAACTTCTGGCTTTACGGTGTTGGCAAGATTGATGATGTAAGGTGCATGTACGATGAACGGATACATCTTCATCTCGGTCATTCTAGCGGTGGCAGCAGGAATATTGAGTAGAGAGAGTTCCTTGCGTTTCGTGTTTTGTGGGGCACCAGTGTATACCATAAACGTGTTGGCATCGTAGGAGAGAGCTTCTTCGACGGAGCCTAGGAACATCTCCTTCCCGCGCATACCAACATGTGATCCAATTCGTAATATATTGTGATTCATTTTCCTATCTTCTCGCTTTCTTGTTAAGAAATCGTAACATTTTTTAATGATGTTGACACTAGCATTGTAACATATTATGGGTATGATATAAACAGTGTAAAAAAGAAGGGAATGATCATGATGAAGAGAGCGAAATGGACAGTTGGAGCAGTGCTCGCCACGTTAATTGTGTTTATGGGAATTATGTTGGTATCAGGAATTACTAAGCAGGATGGAACAGAGACCGTATCGGCAGCAGGTTCCGTGATTTCAAGTCCCAACAAAAGAGCAAAGGCAAGCGCTAACATGAAGGGCATTGATTATAGCAACGCATGGAATGATGAGGGATATACAGCGAGGGGCTGTACAACAGGCAATAATTTTTACTATAGTATTTACAATACTCTTTATAAGATGAACTTAAAGACAGGTAAGAGTTATGTTGTGAAGGAACTCGATTGTTTCAATATTCGTAGTGTGAAGTATTATAATCAAAAGTTATATATCGTGATTGATGAGTATGCGGGAACTGGCGGTTCTTATCCATATATTGAATGCATTGATGTAGACGGTAATAATCAAACAAGACTCGGGGTTGGCTACAGTGTAACGATAGCAAACAATAAAATATATTACATTAAGCAGAAAGCAGAGAAATCATCTGACACAGAGGTATATCCTTCGATGGGAATCTACTCCATGGATCTTGCAGGACAGGGAGAGAAGAAAATCCTCAGTAGCAGCACGGTATCCAAGGTTGTTTGTGATGGCGCATCCATTTTCTATCGCACAGACAAGGGAACGTATCAGATGAGTTTGACAGGAAATAATCGTAAGAAAATATTATCAGCAAGCCAATCTATCATAGGCTACTATGACAATACGATTTATTACGAAAGTTACAATTATAAGAAGCAGATTGGTTCACTCTATGCGAAGAACAAGAAGACGGGTAAGGTCAAGAAGATTGCAACGGATATTATGCAATATGTATCGAAGGTAGATGCATTGACTGGTAAACTTTATTATATTAAAGAAGTAAAGTATGGCAAGAAGTGCCCAGTTTATCAATACAATATCAAGACGGGCAAGAAGGTATGTGTTGCAAAACAGAAGAAATTGTACTCATTAGGAGTGTATGGAGCAGACATCATGTTGACTTATACGAATGACAGTTCTGACACGATATCTAAGATGGTACATCTTTCGGATAAGAAAGTGACGAAGCTGGCAACGTATTTTGTATCATAATAGAAACATCTAAAATGGGCTTTGGTTGGCGAGTTAGCTGACCAAAGCTCTTGACTTTTCCATGGTTTCCCTTTAAAA
>CAZUGH010000055.1:0-11620 GCA_964619785.1 uncultured Lachnospiraceae bacterium
AATTCTTAATACACTCATCAATCGCTTTCAATACTGTATCCATCTGTTTGTCTGTACCAATCGTTATTCTCAAGTAATTATTAATTCGTGGTTTATCGAAATAACGAACAAATATTTTCTTTTGTCTTAACTGCTCAAATATATACTTGGCAGGAATATTACTGTGACCCGCGAACAAGAAGTTAGTAGCTGAATCTTTTACGTCAAAATCCATCTGTGTCAAAGCTTCCTTTACACGTTCTCTCGTGGCAACGACCTGTGCGATTCTATTCTTGAAGTACTCATCATCTTTCACTGACTCGGCACCTAGAATGATAGAAGCCATATTCATCGTGTAAGAGTTAATGGATTCCTTCACATCCTTCATCGCCTGAATCAAGCGTGTATTTGCCATGGCATAACCAATTCTCATACCAGCCATTGAACGCGACTTTGAATACGTGCGAACAACAAGCAGATTCTCATACTTGTCTAGAAGTGGCAGGGCAGTCTCGCCGCCAAAATCAACATATGCTTCATCAATTATCACAATTACATCTGGATTTTCTTGAATAATGGTCTCTACTTGATCAAGCCCCATTGCAATCGATGTCGGTGCATTGGGATTAGCGATTACAACGCCTCCATTTTCCCTTGCATAATCTGCGGGATTCACCTTAAAGTCAGCATCAACGGGAATGGTCTCATATGGAATCTGGTATACGTCACTCCATACAGGGTAAAATGAATATGTGATATCTGGGAAGAGAATTGGCTTTTTCGAATTGAAAAATGTTAGGAAAGCCAGTGCCAAAACGTCATCTGAACCAACACCAACAAACAGCTGGCCTGGCTGCAACCCATGATAAGCGGTCAGAGCATCAACCAGTGCTACGGCATCCGCATCCGGATATAAGGAGAAGCGAGAGCTGTCAATCTCACGACTCAGCTTCTCAACACCGGGAGCTGGTGGGTATGGATTCTCATTCGTATTCAACTTAATAATGTCGGTACCTATTGGCTGCTCACCAGCTACATAAGGAACCACTTTTCTAATATTATCTTCCCATTTATTCATCACAATTTACCTCATTTCATCAACTTGAACTATCTAGTTCTTATATTCCTCTGCTAATTTTTCAAAGAAAGGTAATGCACGCTGAATCATATCGTAGTCTACACAATATGCCAAACGAACATATCCCGGGCAACCAAAGCCAGAACCTGGTACTAAAAGCAGGTTATACTTCTTCGCTCTTTTCGAAAATGCTTTATCATCCTCTTCCATCGCCTTGATAAAGAGGTAGAATGCACCGTCTGGACTCGCACACTCAAAGCCAAACTTGTTCAGATTCTCAACGAGCAGCTTACGATTCTTATCATAAATTGATACATCAACCTTCGCATCTGCCTTGATGCATCGAGCAATGACTCTCTGCTGAAGCGATGGGGCATTGACATAGCCAAGAATACGAGTCGCAATACCTAGTGCTGTGACAACGGTTTCAAAATCCTTCATCTCATTTGCCACTGCCAAGTAACCAATTCTCTCACCTGGAAGCGAAAGAGACTTGCTATAAGAATAACCAACGATTGTGTTATCATAATACTTTGTCAAATATGGAACCTCAATATCGCCATAAACCAATTCACGATAAGGTTCGTCTGAAATCAAATAAATCTCATGACCAAACTCTTCTTCCTTCTTCTTCATAATGTCAGTCAATTGAATAATCGTTGCCTCGTCATAAACAACACCAGTAGGATTGTTTGGATTATTCACAATAACGACCTTCGTTTTGCTTGTAATCTTCTGTTCAAATTCAACTAGGTTTGGCATAAATGTTGCTGTATTTGCAGCGACAACGACCAACTCACCGCCAAAATTCTCAACATAATTACGATACTCCCCGAAGAATGGGGCAAAGGTGATGACCTCATCACCGCGCTCAAGGAGGGTCTTTAACGTAACATTCAGACCACCAGCAGCACCGACTGTCATAATAATATTTTCCTGGGAAAATGCTGTGCCAAATCGACCATTTAAACTCTCTGCAATTGTCTGTCTTACATCTTCATATCCTGCATTACTCATATATCCATGAACAAAGGATGGGTCCTCTTCATTTAAAACATCGAAGATTGCCTGCTTAACCTCTTTCGGTGGTTCAACACTTGGATTACCCAAACTAAAGTCATATACATTTTCCTTACCATACTTGTTGGCAAGTTCCTTGCCCTCTTCAAACATGGCACGAATCATCGAATTACCTGATACTAACTGCGTCATTTTTTTTGCTATCATGAGAATCTCTCCTTGCGTATTTTCTATGAATTATCGTACTCTAGGCAATCTGCTTTGTCAAGTTTGAATTTGTATAATGCTCTGGTAGATATCGACCATTCCATAGCCCCATTCACGGCTCGGATATAGGCGGTCCGTTCGATTGGCTCCTTGAATTAAAATCTCAATAATCGTCACTCCACTTAACTCGTTATCTGGAAATTGTTCATAAATCAAGGCACTAATTCCCGCTGTCAATGCTGCTGCCACGCTCGTTCCTGTCAACATCCCATAACGCCCCCTCGGAAGCGGGCCATATATATCCACTCCGGGCGCTGCCAAATCCGGCTTCACTTCATTTTGCGTTGTAAACCCTCTCCCCGCCCGCAGAAAAAGCGAACCATCCAAATCATTGTACGCCGTCATCGTCAGCACGCGTGGACTATTGCCCGGCTCACATATCGTCGTGTCGGGGTCAGGGCGCAGGAAAAATGTATCGCCATCGAGAAACTCCGTCAATGGAAGCCACACATGAAACCCCGTGAGAATACGTTCATTCGGATAAATACGTATCTTCCATATCCCCGGCTTGCTATTTTCAAACCTGAGGAAAATAACTTGATCTCGCGTCTGCTCGAGAATGACGCCAAAATAAATTTCCAGCGTGGTATTTTCCTGGGAAAATTTGCGCATGCGTGTTATGGTCGGATATACAGTGGCCCGTGGAAATGTATCGCCACTCGGGCTCACAACTTCGATATCAAAAAGTCCAGGGCTGCGCCACCATACCTCGGCGATAAAACCAAAATAATTATCTTCCACATCAATATCCACTTCTACGAACTCATATGTTCTAGCATCCGCTAAAGAATAAAAATGATGCCTGGCATTTCCCTCATTACCCGCAGGGACAACCATGCACACTCCCGGAATACCGCTATAACGGTCCATCATATAACCTAGCCTCGAGTCTCCACCATGGTTTCCCATATTTGTCCCCATGCCAATACAAATTACAATTGGCCGTTCAAGACGATTCGCTTGGTCAAGCAAATAAGATATCCCCGCCATGATATCATTTTCCTGATATGCCGGAACACCCGAGATGATGCGATAATACTCGCAGTATAGCTGCTTGCACTCCTTACATTTAACAATGAGTAATTCCGCTTGGGGGGCTACGCCCGAAAAATCATTTTCTCTGCTTATATTGCCTGCTGCCACCCCCGCCAAAAACGTGCCATGACCTGACTCATCCCACGTTGGCAATGCTAAAGACGGATTTTCTGCCGACAACGCATCGGTAATCTCCTGATTGGTAAACTCGCGACCATATCGAAAGCCTGCAGGTGGGTCGCCATCACGCAACGTCTGATCCCAGATGGCCTGTATTCTGCTCTCCCCATCCGCTGCGATAAAGGCTGGATGCGTATAATCGATTCCCGTATCAATAAAACCAATCAACACGCCACGTCCTAGCAAATCAAAAGCCGGCTGACGTCGCAGACGCAGCACCCCACTCGCCTCTAGTGCGGATTGGTCCAATAAACCATAACATTTTGGCACAGCAAGATAACCATATTGCCGAATTGTTTGCCCGGTTATTGAGGCTTCTTCCCGGTAGATGACAGCCATATCACCATCTAACAACTGATAGCAGTCTGTCGCATATTCCCCCATAAGATTATCTTCCGACTTGTAATTGCTTATGATATAGTCGACCACCATGTCAGAATAAATCGCTTCTTTACAATCCAAAACAAAAATCCCCCTTACGCATTATTATTAGTATACGTAAGGGGAATTGATTAGTTCTTTCGCATCTCAATTCGAGGTGCACCTTTATTCTCAATATAATCCTTTGTCAATGTAACTTTGCCTATCATCTCATCCTTTGGAATCTCATACATAATATCTAGCATAAACTCTTCAATAATGGAGCGAAGTGCTCTAGCACCAGTCTTCTTCTGTGCTGCTTTCTTTGCAATACTATGTAATGCATCCTCGTCAAAGACTAAGTCCACTTCATCGAGAGACAATAATTTCTGATATTGCTTCGTAATCGCATTCTTTGGCTCTGTCAATACTCTTACAAGCAAATCCTCATCCATCGCTTCTAGGGAAAATACAACCGGTAACCTGCCGATAAACTCCGGTATCATACCAAATTCTCTCAAGTCTTCTGACTCTACCTTGGAAAATAAATCTTTCTCCTGGTCAAATCGATCCTTCAAATCCGCACAGAATCCAATCGAACTCTGCTTTGTTAAGCGTTTCTTCACGACATCCTCAAGTCCTGGAAATGCACCGCCGCAGATAAACAATATATTACTCGTATTCACTGTTGTCATTGGAACCATCGCATTCTTCGAACTAGCGCCAACAGGAACTTCGATATCTGCGCCCTCAAGTAACTTCAGCAATGCTTGTTGTACTGATTCACCACTCACATCACGACTATTTGTATTCTGCTTCCTCGCAATCTTGTCAATCTCATCGATATATACAATTCCATGCTCAGCTCGTTCCACATCATTATCCGCATTGGCAAGAAGTTTTGAGATTACACTTTCAACATCATCTCCGATATATCCAGCCTCTGTCAAGGAAGTAGCATCCGTAATTGCTAGTGGCACTTGTAAAAGCCCAGCCAATGTCTTAACCATAAAGGTCTTGCCACTGCCCGTTGGTCCAAGCATCAACATGTTCGACTTCTCAATCTCCACGCCATCTGTGCTGTCAGCCAAAACTCTTTTATAATGATTGTAAACACCTACTGCCATAACTTTCTTCGCTTGGTCTTGTCCAATCACGTAGTCATCTAATTTGTCCTTAATTGCATGAGGCGCGGGTAAATTCTCAAAATCCAGAATTGGTGTTGCTTCTTCTTTTTTCTTCTTCTTTGGTTTCACCTGCTGTGGTTTCGGAATGCTGGCAAGCACATCGTCATCAATCTTCATACCATTCATATTCATTCCCGGAATGTATGGCATATCTGTCAGCCCCTTCATCCCAATCTGGTCAAAGGTCTTTTGCATACAATCTGAACAAATCGTTATATCATTAGGAATCGTTATCATCTTATCCACTTTACTCTCTGGTCTATGACACAAATAGCAAATCTTCTCGTAATCATCATCTGGATTCTTCGTTATATCCTTCTCATCGCTCATGCACTCACCTACTTTCTTCATTACTTTTAGTATACGGATTTTCACAAAAAGGTCAAGAGGAACACAGCCGCGAAGCTACGTCCCTCTTAATAAAATATTCTGAATTTAATTAGTACAAGCTTCCGCCCCAAGGCACTGCCTGACCACCAGACTGATCCTCGCTACTGCCATCATTGCTGCCTTGACTACTGTCTTCGCTATCCTGTGCAGTCTCCAAATCATCTAATGTACTCGAGCCCTTTAATTTGACCGTAAGAACTTTTTCCTTATATACACCGTCATCACTTCTCTTGACAGTCATCTTAATCTCAGTTCCTACACGGTACGCGGTTACACGCTGCTGTACCTCTTCAATCGTCGATACTTCTGTATCATTAATCTTGGTGATTACATCACCAACTTTCACTCCTGCATCATAAGCCGAACCGCTCTTGCCAACCTCAACCACATAGATACCTACTGGCATACCATAACTCTTGCTGACTTCTTCTGAGATGTTACGTCCTGTAATACCTAGATAACCTTTTTCATCATCATTGAGAACTTCACGCTTCATCAATTCATTGATAATTGGAATTGCCTTGCTCATAGGAATCGCATAACCCATTCCTTCAACTTCTGAAGAAGCATACTTCACGGAATTGATCCCGATAACATTGCCATCGATATCAAGCAATGCACCTCCACTATTACCAGGGTTAATGGCAGCATCCGTCTGTAATAAAGTCATGACATTTTCCTTATTATTCGACTCATCTGTGATGGTAACCTTACGGTCCTTAGCACTAATATATCCAACGGTAACCGACTGGCCATAACCTAAGGCATTACCAATTGCAATTGCCATCTGTCCAACCTTAGTCGAATCAGAATCACCAAGCTTCGCAACCTTAATTGCTTTCTTAGTGCCTGCTTTTAACTTGCTCATCTTAATCGTAAGAACGGCCAAATCTGCTGTCGAATCCGTTCCCTTCACAGTAGCCTCAGCAGTAGAATCATCAATAAAAGTAACCTGAATCTTATCTGCATCTTCTACAACATGATTATTCGTCACAATTAATAATTCATCATTGTCCTGTGACACGATAAATCCAGAACCACTTCCTGTCGCATCGCCCTCATAATACTGTCCAAACATAGAATAACCGGTCTGCTTGTGGCTCTGCGTAATGGATACAATCGATGGCATTACATTGCTTACAATCCCTGATACATCTGATATCTGATTGATTGCTCCACCTGTAACATTGTTTACGCTGCCGACTGGACTATCCTTGACAGTTCCTATCGGCGTATTATTGCTTGGGAACACGGCATCTAGTACACGTGTTGCTCCAATAAAGAATACGGCTGCAATCAGTCCAAATCCAATTCCTCCAAGAACAACTTTCCATCCAGTACGCTTCTTACGTGGGATTCGCTGTTTTGGTGGCTGATATCCATAGTATGGAGGTGGAGTCTGTTGGCTCTCACTTTGACCATAGTTTGGTCCATAGGTGTTTTGCTGGTACTGGTATGCATTCTGCTCTTGTGCAACTGGCTCTTCTACAACCGGCTCTTCTACAACTGGCTCCTGCACAACAGGTTCTTGTATTGAATCATCTGAACCAGATATATTTTCATTGTCATTATAATCCATTTGTCTTCACCCTTTCTCGTATAATTAGGCTAATTATAACGTGTAATTGTGTTTAGTTTGTGAAATAAACTATTTTTATATTGTGAAATTACGTAAAATAAGGTATTATGTTTAGGTGAACTACCGAGAAAGGAAGGATTTCTATTGATTAAAGACAATCAAAAGCTTCTGAATCTTTTTCATGTATTGATTGACGCTTTCATTATCGTCTTTTCCTTCGCACTTGCTTACAATCTGCGATTTGACGAAGAGACAAGTTTTCTTATTATAAACGAGATTATCGATGAACCTTTAGGACTATATGGAACCTTTGCACAATATATGCAGATGTTGATATTTATTGTTCCCTGCTATATTGCATCGTATTATTTTTTCAACCTATACAATCCTAAGAGATCGAATAGTCGAAAGCGCGAGATTCTGAATCTAATTAAAGCAAATATTGTTGGTATTTTATATACCACATCCGCATTATGGTTTATGAAAAATGCCAGCTATGCACGTTTGTTCCTCATCATTTTCCTAGCATGCAATATGACACTTGATGTTATTGTTCGTATGATTATCGCGGGGATTCTGAAGAAGATGCGTAAGAGCGGCATGAATATGAAGCATATATTACTCGTCGGCTACAGCCGTGCCATGGAGGGCTACATTGACCGTTTGCTAGCTCATCCTGAATGGGGTTACAAGATTCATGGCATCCTAGACAACCGCAAGCGTATCGGCAAGGACTATCGTGATGTGCATGTCATCGGCAACATTGAGCAGCTCGCATCGGTTCTTGAGGAAAATGATTACGATGAGATCGTCGTTACATTGGGTCTGAGCGAATATGAACACCTTGAAGAGATTCTCTCAACAACAGAGAAATCTGGTGTACACACAAAGTTCGTACCGGATTACAATAACATTTTACCAACAAAGCCATACACAGAGGACTTAGATGGTCTCCCAGTTATTCATGTTCGTATGGTTCCACTCAGCAACTCATTTAACAGCTTTATTAAGCGCGCTGTGGATATCTTCGGAGCAACTGTGGCATTGATACTTTTCTGTATTCCGATGTTAATTGTTACACTGATTATTAAATTGTCTTCGCCAGGACCTCTGATTTATAAGCAGGAACGTGTTGGATTGCACAATCGCTCCTTTATGATGTACAAGTTTCGGTCAATGAGAGTGCAAGATCCTTCAAAAGAAAAGCAGGCATGGACAACCGCCAACGACCCACGTGTCACACCAATTGGTAAGTTTATTCGACGTACTAGTATTGATGAGCTACCACAGCTCTTTAATATTCTAAAGGGTGATATGAGTCTGGTAGGACCAAGGCCAGAACGACCATTCTTTGTTGAGAAGTTCAAGGAAGAGATACCACGTTATATGATTAAACATCAGGTTCGGCCAGGCCTTACTGGTTGGGCTCAGGTCAATGGTTATCGTGGTGACACATCCATTCGTATGCGTATCGATTGTGACCTGTATTATATTGAGAACTGGACCATGACGCTAGATTTCAAGATTATACTTCTTACCTTCTTTAAGGGATTTGTTAATAAAAATGCATATTAAGCTTTACAGACAAGGGGCCATCATGTTGATAGCCCCTTTTTTATTTGTTCCAGAATTCTTGAATTTTCTTCTCCATCTGTTCTTTATCTACCACTTCGTATGGGTACCATTCTCTTGGAAAGAGTTCCTGATAGCTGCGTCCCAAAAAGCGTTCATCTAATAGCAAAATGATTCCACGGTCCGTCGCAGTTCGTATCACTCGTCCACCAGATTGCAAAACCTTGTTCATTCCCTGATATAGATAGGCATAGTCAAAGCCATGTCCCTTCACGGCATCATAATATCGGTGAAATAACTCTCTCTCGTTACATACCATCGGCAAACCCGTTCCCACAATGGCGGCACCGATTAACCGGTCATCGGTCAAGTCAATCCCCTCGCTGAAGATTCCTCCCATCACACAAAATCCAATCTGTGTCTCTTCATTTTCCTGGGAAAATGATTCTAAAAATTCTTCTTTCTGCGGCTCTGTCATCGAACGTTCCTGACAAACCAATTTGGCTGTCGACTTAGCCTCGAATATCTCCTTCACATTTTCCATATAAGCATAGGATGGAAAAAACGCCAGATAATTACCTTGTCGCCCCGCCACAAATGCCGCCAGATAATCTGCCACTTTGTTATATTCTGTAGCATTGCGTCTTGTATACTTTGTACTCACATCTTTTGCAATGAAAATCCGCCGATTCTCCGGCAAGAAGGATGATGGTGCATAGACCGCATAATCCTCTGGCTCTCCTGCTAGTTGTTCGCGATAATAACGAATTGGCAATAGTGTTGCCGAGAAAAACACGGCGCTCTTACCACGCATCAATACATGGGAAAGCTGCGTGGAGGGGTCCATACATTGAAGCTTAATTCGGAATTTTCCATCCTCGTCATAATCGGTATAAGCCACATATTTTTCATCCATCTGATCAAGAATATGAGAAAAATGTCGCAGTGAAAAATAAAAATCGAGAATCTTCTCGCGTTCGGGTAACGGCTGATTATCCTTCAAAAACTCTTCAAATTCTCCCAACACTCGCAAAACGGTAAAGCCGAACAACCCGGTAGATTCCAGCTCTCGAAACTCATCACATTGCTGTTTCCACTCAAGCATCTGACGATTACCAGATTCCAGCGTTTTGATGAATTTTCTCATCTTAATCTTCAAGCGGTCCTCAAATTCATGTTCGGACATCTTCTTCACAATCCTCTTAATCTCAAGAAAATCTTCTTTCACAAGAACCGCACTATACATCTCACGCCCACGTTCTACTAGATTGTGAGCCTCATCAATCAAAAATACCATATCCCCCTTCTTGCCTTCCGAAAAAAATCGCTTGAGATAAATATTAGGTTCAAACACATAATTATAATCACAAATAACCGCGTCCGCAAATAGCGCTGCGTCCAAGCTCATCTCATATGGGCATACCTCATGTTTCTCGCTATACTCCAAGATAAGCTCCCTATCAATCTTCTCCTCATGCACCAAAAGGTCATATACCGCCGCATTTACACGATCATAATGCCCCTTGGCTCTAGGGCAATCAATCGGATTACAACTTACCTTATCAAGTACGCATAACTTTTCCTTAGCCGTCAGCGTCACCGGCTTGAAGGTCAGATTTTCCCCAGCAAGCAGCTCAAAACATTGCTCCGCTACCGTTCTTGTTATCGTCTTCGCTGTCAAGTAGAAAATACGATCCACTAGTCCCTCCCCCATCGCTTGCACCGCGGGGAATACAGTAGAAATCGTCTTGCCAACACCTGTGGGAGCTTCTAGGTACAGCTTCTTCCCACGCTGAATCGTCCGATATACACCAACAACCAGGTCACGCTGTCCTTCTCGATATGAAAATGGAAACTCAAGCTGGTGAATGCTCGCATCACGTTTCTTCTTCCATTGGTATTGGTACATCGCCCATTTCGAATACAGTTCAATCAAGTCTAAAAACCATTCTTCAATCTCCGCAAATGTAAACGTGTCCACAAATCGACGCTCACTCTCAGATTCCAAATGACAATAGGTAACCTGTACACCAATCTCATCGAGTTCCTCTTCTTCTGCCACCATGTAGGCATAACACATCGCTTGCGCTTTGTGTACAAAAACAGGTTCCCCTAGATTGTAAATATCAAAATACACGCCCTTTATCTCATCAATCACGGTCTTCTCGCCATGTATCACACCGTCTGCACGTCCCTCAACACGAAGTACAAAGGAATCATCCCCACTCTTCAAAATATGGTCAGCAAAAAGAGGGACCTCTGCTTGATACTCTGGTCCCATCCTTCGCTGTATCTTGCGGTGCAAATTGCTTCCTGCCTGCATCGCCTCAGTATCCCTTACTCCCGAACCCGTACTGTTCAAATCACCACTTCTGAAAATGAACTCAACCAAATTCCGGACAGATATCTTCACCATATCCATCTAACATCATCCTTTTTTCTTCTATAATAAATATTGTATTGCATTCTTGTCCAAGATACAATACAATAAACGTATAAAATAATAAGAAATGAGGTAAATCAATGAGCGAGCATAATCACGAATGTGGATGTGGATGCGGTCACGATCACAGCCACGAGGAAGAGTCACTATTCGTTACACTTACACTAGACGACGACAGCGAACTAAGATGTGAGGTCGTTGCAATCTATCCCGCAACGAATGACAAACAGTACATTGCCCTTACACCTGCAGATGAAGAGACCGAGGAACTATACTTCTTCCGTCTTGAGCCATCCGAAGATGATGAGGAAGAATCCATTCTCTGCGACATCGAAGACGAAGAAGAACTTGAGATTGCTACCGATGCTTTCGAAGAGTTAGTAGACGAAGAAGAATGGGAAGAGATAACACAAGAAGAGGAATAACACAAGACAATTCAAAAGCCGTTACACCATAGCTGATTATTCAGTTAGGGTGCAGCGGCTTTTTTATTTGGTTGCCATCTGTGGGGTTGGCGGGCTTGCTTGGGG
>CAZUGH010000056.1:0-11619 GCA_964619785.1 uncultured Lachnospiraceae bacterium
GATGGAGATTATCACCCAGATGAAGATCCAACAGTTTATGTAGGCGAGAAGAAGTTCAAGATACCAGCTTACAAAAACAAGTAGTGAAAACATAGAATAACAAAAACGCTCATCAGCAATCAAGTGATGAGCGTTTGCTTTTATATTCATAGCAAAAAGGAAAAACAAGCGTTACTCGCCAAAACATTGGTCAATCACGTTTTTCTGCAGCTTAGGTGTCACCCAGCTTACGACAGGAACAACGACAAGTCCGGCAATCATAGCGGCTGCGCCAGCGTTGATTGGTGAGCTGAAGTAGTTGAGGAACATATTTGACACGGTTATACCAACACCCACGACGAAACTTGCCCATACGGCAGTTCTAGTAACACCCTTCCAGTACAGGCCATACAAGAATGGTGCAAGGAAAGCACCTGCAAGTGCACCCCAGGAGATACCCATGAGCTGTGCGATAAACATTGGTGGATTTAATGCGATAACAACGGAAAGTACAATGAAAAATACAATCAATGCTCGCATGATGATTAATTGTTTCTTCTCGCTCATGTCTTTTACAATATTGCCTTTGATTAAATCGAGTGTTAAGGTTGAACTCGATGTCAATACAAGAGAAGACAAAGTGGACATGGATGCGGAGAGAACAAGTACAACGACGACACCAATCAGAATGTCAGGTAGTGTAGAAAGCATATTTGGAATAATGGTATCAAATGCAATCTTTCCATTTTCCATGGCTGGCTCAAAGAGTCTACCGAAGCCACCGAGGAAGTAACAACCACCCGAAATGATGATGGCAAAAATCGTGGAAATGATGGTTCCGGTTTTGATCGAACGATCATCTTTGATGGTGTAGAATTTATGTACCATCTGTGGTAGACCCCAAGTTCCAAGTGATGTCAGGATGACAACACCTAATAGATTCCATGGGTCAGGCCCAAAAAGAGATGTGAGGGAACCAGCAGCTACACCAGTGTCACTAATTTTAGAGAGACTGTCGACAGCTGAAGTGAAACCGCCCTTACCAGCTAATACGGCAGCGATGATTGCGACAATACCGACCAACATGATGATACCTTGAATAAAATCATTAATTGCGGTAGCCATGTAGCCGCCGAGAATTACATAAACACCTGTGAGAATAGCCATTCCTGCGATGCATACCCAGAATGGAAGATCAAAAGCCATCTTAAACAATTTAGATAATCCATTATATACAGATGCGGTATATGGAATCAAGAAAATGAAAACGATAGCTGAAGCAGTTATTTTCAAGGATTTGCTGTCGAATCGTTTGCCAAAGAAATCTGGCATAGTAGTGGAATCTAACTTATTGGTCATGCGGCGAGTAGGTTTCGCTAAAACTAACCAGGCAATCAGACTTCCGATGATGGCATTGCCAATCCCAATCCAGGTAGTGGACATACCATATTTCCAGCCAAATTGTCCTGCATATCCGATAAAGACAACGGCTGAGAAGTAAGATGTTCCATAGGCAAATGCGGTGAGCCATGGGCCGACACTACGTCCACCGAGAACAAAACCATCTACATTGGTAGCGTGCTTTCTAGCATAGATACCAACGGCAACCATGCCGCCAAAGAAGATGAGTAGTAACAATAATTTGATAAGCATAAGTGTATCCTCCAATACAAAACTTTTTCACATTAGCGATTTAACGCACTAAAGCATTAAAAAAATACTATCAAAAAATTATAAGATTGTCAATGCATTCTTGTAAGAAAATCGATATATTGTTCATGGCTTTTGTGTTACAATGAAAATACTAAAATAATTGGAGGTATTATATGTTTAAAAACAGTAGAAGACAAATGGCATTACTATTAGTATTAGCCATGGTACTTACATCACTTGCTGGCTGGCAGAGTGGTACAGTAGATGCAGCGAAGAAGGCTGCTTTTTCAAGCAAGAAAATTACATTAACAGTAGGAAGAAGCAAAAAGCTCACTGTTAAAAATGCAAAAGGCAAGAAGCTTACTTGGAAAATCAAGAATAAAAAGATTGCTAAGATGACGAAGTCAGGCAAGTATGGCAAGAAAGTGAAAGCGCTTAAGAAGGGCTCGACCACAATTACTTGTAAGGTGAAGGCAGGCAAGAAGAGCTATACATTGAAGTGTAAGGTTAAGGTAAATGCAAAGAAGAAAGCAACACCGGCACCTGCTGTGACTCCTGCACCAGTAGTTCCAACAACAGCTCCAACCGTTACACCAACAGCAACACCATATCCACCAATGACTCCAATCAAAGAAGCTTATGCGAACGTGATTCCTGTTGTTGGTAACTGTCTGTCATTGAATCAGCTTAAGGATGAGAAGCTCTTAGCTGCATTCAAGACTCATTTCAATAGTTTTACACTTGAGAATGAGATGAAACCAGAAGCAATTCTTAAAAATGATACATTAGTAAATACATCAGAAGCAAAGACAATGACAGGTACCTATGTAGTTCCTGATTCATATGAGGAGAGCACAGTTCCGCATTTGAATTTTGAGACAATTGATCAGGTTTTGAAGATTGCATATGATAATGGAATTAAGATGCGCGCGCATACATTAGTATGGCACAGTCAGACCCCAGAATGGTTCTTCCGCACAGGATATCAGGGTAGTGGCAAAGTGGTTTCCACAACAGTGATGGATGCACGTATGGAGATGTATATTAAGAGTGTTATGTATCATGTATACCAGTTAGATGATGGAAAATACAAAGACACTGTATATGCATGGGATGTCGTAAATGAGTATATGCATAATGGTTCAGGAAACTGGTCATCTGTTTATGGTAGCCGTAATGTATTAGGAACCAAACCTGGTTATGTAAAAACAGCATTCCAGATTGCTGATAGTGTTTTACAAGACCTTGGAATTCGTGATAAGGTATCCTTGATTTTTAATGATTTTAATACATATGTAGATCCTCAGTCTGAAACGGATATTATCAACTTCATCAATGAAGGTGAGGAAACGAAGATTTGTAATGGTATCGGAATGCAGAGCCATCTAGATGTGGATTATCCATCTCCAGAGGAGTTTATCGCTGCAGTTGATATTTTCAAGGCAAATAATTTCGAAATTCAGATTACTGAATTTGATGCAACGATTAACAATAAAGAAGGTAGATATAAAATTGAGGGACAGAAAGAGGCTGACCAGGGTGTTTATGTTGATGCATTGATGAAGGCAATTGTAGCTGCGAAACGTGGCGGTGCCAATATCACTGGATTTACTATCTGGGGTATGTATGATACGATTTCATGGAGAAAAGAAAGCAAACCGTTACTGTTCAAATCATATGATGCAACAACAGGTGCTTTAACACCAAAAATCTCATTCTATAACTTTATAAATGCAGCAAAATAATTTTATTTAGCATAGAAATTTTCTTGGGTTTGTGCTATAATTTAAACAAATAAAAGTTGTTTGAAGGGAGCGTGGACCCATGAAAAAAGTGATTACAATTAGTCGTGAGTTTGGAAGCGGCGGACGTGAAATTGGCAAGAAGTTAGCTGAGAGACTGGGTATACCATTTTATGATAATGAGATTATTAGTCGAGCAGCAAAAGAGACAGGATTTTCAGAGGCAGCTTTTGAACATGCTGAGGATAAAGCGACCAACAGTTTACTATACTCGATTGCGATGGGTATGAATGTATATGCGAACCAGGAATCAGGATTTGCTGGCTTGTCGCTTGATGATCGTATTTTCCTCGCACAGTCAAATGTGATTCGTAAGGTTGCTGACGAGGGACCATGTGTTATCGTTGGACGTTGTGCGGAGTATATCTTGCGAGACCGTAAGGATGTGGTGAATGTATTTATTCATGCAGCACTTGATTATCGAATTCAGCGTGCTACGGAATTGTATAGCCTGCCACAGGCAACTGCGGGAGAACAAGTATTGAAGAACGATAAACGAAGAGCGAATTATTATAAGTATCACGCAGGTGACCGTTGGGCCAACATGCAGAACTTTGATATTGCGATTCGGAGTGACTATGGTGGAATTGACCACGCAGTTGATTGTATTGAGAAGTTTTTGAATATTTAGTTTTTTGAGGGGAGCACAGAAGTGTTCCCCTTTTATTTTGCCAGGGGATATGCTATAATAATGCAGATAAACCATTAACATAGAAAGGTTGAGTGAGATGAGTAATAAGATTCGAACAAGATTTGCACCAAGTCCTACAGGAAGAATGCATGTAGGTAATTTAAGAACAGCGATTTATGAGTACCTGATTGCAAAACATGAGGGAGGAGACTTCATTCTTAGAATTGAGGATACTGACCAGGAACGTTTTGTGGAAGGCGCATTAGAGATTATATATAAAACACTAGATGCCGCTGGACTTCATCATGATGAGGGCCCAGATAAAGATGGTGGATTTGGACCTTATGTCCAGAGCGAGCGTCAAGCAAGCGGTATGTACTTAGAGTATGCCAAACAACTTGTCGAGAAAGGCGAAGCATACTATTGTTTCTGTACCAAGGAGCGTCTCGATAGTCTTCGTAAGGAGAGCGTTGAGGAGACTGGCAAGGAGATTACGATGTATGATAAGCATTGTCTCTCATTGTCTAAGGAAGAAGTTGAGGAAAAGTTGGCATCCGGGATACCTTATGTTATCCGTCAGAACAATCCAACCGAAGGAACAACGACATTCCATGATGCAATCTATGGAGATATTACAGTAGAGAACTCAGAGCTTGACGATATGATTCTGATTAAGTCAGATGGATATCCAACATACAATTTTGCCAACGTAGTTGATGATCACCTTATGGAGATTACCCATGTTGTGCGTGGTAATGAATATTTATCATCAGCGCCGAAATATAATCGTTTATATGAAGCATTTGGATGGGATGTTCCAGAGTATATCCACTGTCCACTTATTACAGATGAGAATCACAAGAAGCTTGCAAAGCGTAGTGGCGCATCTTCTTTTGAGGATTTAGTAGAAGCTGGTTATCTGCCAGAGTGTATCGTGAATTTTGTTGCATTGCTTGGATGGAGCCCATCGGATGACCGAGAGATTTTCTCTTTGAAGGAGCTTGAAGAGACCTTTGACTATCACCGTATGAGTAAGTCGCCAGCAGTATTTGATATGGTGAAGCTTAAGTGGATGAATGGCGAGTATATCAAAAATATGGATACCAACCAGTATTATGATTATGTATTACCTACGATTGAGAGTGTGATTAAGAAACCTCTTGATGTGAAGAAGATTGCTGATTTGGTGAAGACAAGAATCGAGCTTCCATCAGACATTCCAGAGAAGATTGATTTCTTTGAGGAACTTCCAGAGTATGATACAGCGATGTATACACATAAGAAGATGAAGACAAATTCTGAGAATTCGCTTGAGGTATTGAAGGAGCTTCTTCCACTTTATGAAGCACTCGATGATTACTCAATTCCTGCGATTGAGAAGGTTGCTATGGACTATGTCGCACAGAAGGAATGCAAGAATGGATTGGCATTATGGCCACTTCGTACAGCAGTATCCGGCAAGCAGATGACGCCTGGTGGAGCATATGAGATTATGGAGATTCTGGGAAAAGAAGAATCCTTAAGTCGTATTAGAAAGGGTATTGAATTACTAGATGGAGTACAATAAATCACAGATTGAGGCTATCTCCCACGGAGATGGCCCCATGATGGTTTTGGCGGGACCGGGTTCTGGCAAGACCACCGTAATCACAAGGAGGATTCAGACGCTGATAGAAGAACATCAGGTTGCACCCGAACATATTCTTGTGATTACTTTTTCTAAAGCAGCATCGGTTGAGATGAGAGATCGCTTTCATCAGCTACCGGGCTGTGGTCAACACCCTGTTCGCTTTGGAACTTTTCACGGTGTCTTTTTTCAGATATTGGGTCAGGCGTGTCATTATGACGCGAGAAGTATTATTACAGCCCCTCTCAAACGTCGTTTTGTGGAAGAGGCAGTGAAGGATACTCAGATTCAGATTGAAGACATGGGCGATTTTATTCAAGATGTGGAAAAGGAAATCAGCCGGGTTAAGGGCGAAGATATGGATATAGAGTATTACTACTCAGCGAACTGCCCTGCGGAGACTTTCCGTGACATCTACAAAGGCTATCAGGAACGATTGAAGAGACACCGTCAGATTGATTTTGACGATATGGTATTGCTTACGAACCATCTGTTTAAGGAACAGCCAGAGGTGCTTACGCAGTGGCAGAGGCAATTTGAATACATATTAGTTGATGAGTTTCAAGATATCAATCGAATGCAATATGAAAATGTGTGCCTTCTAGCTCAGCCAGAGAATAATCTGTTTATTGTAGGCGATGACGACCAGTCTATCTATGGATTTCGTGGAGCCAAGCCAGATATTATGCTTGATTTTCCTAATAAATACCGGGATGCAAAGCAAGTATCGTTGACCGCCAATTATCGATGTTCGCAGCAGATTCTAGAAGCGGCATCTCGCCTGATTGATCACAATAAGAAACGTTTCAAAAAAGCTCTTTCTTCTGTCAAAGGAAAGGAAGAGGGTGTTCGTATTACGAAGTGCAGTGATTTGCAACGAGAGAATCAATTCCTGGTGGAACAGCTGATGAAGTATCATGAGATGGGGATGGATTATCGTCAAATGGCGGTGCTTTTTCGAACCAATATGCAAGCGAGAACTTTGGTTGGCAAGCTGACGGAATACAATGTTCCATTTTACATGAAAGAACGTTTGCCAGATATCTTTGAACATTTTATTGCAAAGGATATGCTGGCATATCTGAAGCTAAGCCAGGGAAATAGAGATCGAGGACTTTTTCTACGAATAGCAAATCGGCCGAAACGATACATCAATCATGATGCATTGAATGAGCCACAGGTGAATTTTGCAGACCTTTATCGGTATTATCATGATAAACCGTGGATGGAGAACTATTTAGACGAATTTCAAGAGGATTTGATGACATTACGCGATCTACCGCCTTTTGCGGCGATTGATTATATACGAAGACAGGTTGGCTATGATGCATTTTTGCGTGAATATGCGACCTATCGTGGCATTAAGCCAGATGATTGGCTATTGATTCTGGATGATATTCAGGAGAGTGCGCATGAACTACTGACCTTAGATGATTGGTTAGCATATATTGAGCGCTACCAGTCAGATCTCGCCGAGAACCAAGAGCGCGATCGAAGCAATGAAAATGCAGTATGGATTATGACGTTTCATGGAGCGAAGGGGTTAGAATTTGACACAGTGATGATACCTGATGTCAATGAAGGATTGATACCTCATCGCAAGGCAGTGTTGCCAGAGGATAAGGAAGAAGAGCGACGAATGCTCTATGTGGCGATGACTCGTGCGAAGCAGCATTTACATATGACGTACGTTGAGAAAAGATACAACAAAGAAGGAAAACCTTCCGAGTTTTTGCATGAGATAAGTAAAAAAATCAAGTAAGAAAGGTGAAAGAATATGAAGAAGAAATTATTTTCCCTTATGATGGCAGTTATGATGTTTAGTACTGTCCTGGGGCAGCAACCGGTAATAGCAGCAAAGAAACCTAAATTGGCGACTTCGTCAAAATCATTTGTTCTTCTTGAGAAGAAGACGAAGAAATTGACGGTAAAGAATAAGGGGAAAGCTAAGATTGTTTATCGTTCGAAGAATAAGAAGATTGCCAAGGTGAATAAGTCTGGCAAGGTAACTGGTGTGAAGAAGGGCTCTACACAGATTATGCTATATGTTACAAAGTCTGGTAAGAAGACAAAGCTAGTTGCCAAGGTTAAGGTTGTTAAGAAAGCTAAGAAACTGAAGTTGACAAATAGTAAAAATGAGGCTTTGACAGAACTTAGCTTGAGTAAAGGAAGCAAGACGACGTTAAAGGCGAAGAAATCTCCATCATCTTCGAATGATACGATTACATGGAGCACTTCAAATAAAGAAATCGCTACGGTCTCTTCGAAGGGTGTTGTTAAGGCTCTGAAGAAGGGAACTTGTAAGATTACTGCGAAGGGCAAGTATAGCAAGACCAAACAAAGCATCTCATTGACAGTGACGGGGCAGAATTTGGCGTCTCTCAAGCAGACATATGCCAATGATTTCCTCATTGGTGCTGCATTAAATACATATCAATTCAATGATGCAGAAGCAGCTGAAATCATTACGGAGCAGTTCGATAGTATGACGATGGAGAATTCCATGAAGCCGGAATCTTTATTGGATCGAGTGGCAACGGTTGCATCGAAGAGTAATACAGAAGTTGCAATCAATACAGAGACACTTGAAAATGTACTTTCCACTGCTAAGAAGTATAACATGAAGCTACGTGGACATTGCCTCGTTTGGCATTCACAGACTCCATCGTGGTTCTTCAAGGAGAATTACACTGGAAATAAAGATGTCAGCAAGGATGTCATGACAGCACGTATGGAGAACTATATCAAGACGGTTATGACATATTGCCAGACCAAATATCCAGGTGTTGTATACGCTTGGGATGTGGTAAATGAGGCGATGAGCGATGGCGGTGGAGATGCCAATGGATATCGTAATGCGGGTTCTAATTGGTATACCATTTACCAAGATGGAAGTTTCATCGAGAAGGCTTTTGAATTCGCGGCCAAGTACCGAGCTGAGGGTGTGAAATTATTCTATAATGATTACAATGAATATGCACCAGCAAAGCGTGATCATATTTACAATATGGCAAAGAACCTGTATGACAAAGGATACCTTGATGGTATAGGCATGCAATCTCACTACAGTATGGATTATCCAAATACTGAATTGGTGGAAGCTGCAATCAAAAAGTATGCAAGCATTGGACCAAATCTGGAAATTCAATTGACAGAGTTGGATATTCACAACACAGACAATACAACCGAGGGAAATCAGAAATTAGCTACGAAATATGGCGATTTGTTCAAGATGTTGGTTCGCTTAGACCGAGCAAAAGAAGCTAATATCACAGGAGCAACCTTCTGGGGACTTACAGATGACTCTTCTTGGTTGACAAATTTCAAGGGCGAGACGAGTTATCCGTTGCTCTTTGATGAAAATCTCATCGCTAAGGCTGCTTTTAACGCGGTCATTGATGCAGCTAAAATACAGGGATAATATCCTAGATAATGGGAGAATAAGCATGACACTGAATGAGTTAGCAATAGGCAAACAAGCCAAAATTCTTAAGGTAAATGGTCAGGGTGCGCTTAGAGACCGTCTGCTTGATATGGGGCTGACACCGCGGACCCAGGTGATGGTGCGTAAGGTGGCACCAATGGGTGACCCCATTGAAGTGAATCTTCGAGGATATGAATTGACTCTTCGAATCCACGATTGCAAGAAAATAGAAGTGGAGGAAGTGTAGATGGTATTTGCGTTAGCAGGAAATCAAAATTGTGGCAAGACCACATTATTTAATCAGTTAACAGGTTCGAACCAGCATGTAGGTAATTTCCCTGGTGTAACAGTAGACAGTAAAATCGGTGTGATTCGTGGCACAGAGGATCAGGTAGTTGACCTTCCCGGTATCTATTCGTTATCACCTTATACCTCGGAAGAGATTGTTACTCGTGATTTTATTACGAAAGAACGTCCAGATGGTATTATAAATATTGTCGATGCAACCAACATCGAACGTAATTTTTACCTGACGCTTCAATTGATTCAGCTTGAAGTTCCGATGGTGATTGCATTGAATATGATGGATGAAGTTCGCTCGAATGGTGGAACAATTCATGTTAATCAGCTAAAGGAAGAACTAGGGGTTCCTGTCATTCCAATCGCAGCTAGTAAAAATGAAGGTGTAGCTGAATTGATCGAGGTGGCATTGAGGACAGCGCAGGAGAAGCGTCTGCCGAAACGTCAGGATTTCTGTGCAGGGCCTGTGCATCGTACGCTTCATGCGGTGACTTATTTGATTGAGGATCATGCAGAATTTGTTGGTATTCCACCTAAATTCATTGCAACAAAGTTGGTCGAGCGCGACCAACCATTGTTAGAGTCATTACATCTTAGTGACAACGAGATTGATATGATTGAACATAGTGTAACGGAGATGGAGACAGAGCTTGATACAGATCGCAAAGCTGCTATCGCCGATATGCGTTATACGTTTATTGATAAGCTGGTAAAGACAGCGGTTGTGAAGCCACGTGAGAGTAAGCAGCACATTCGTAGTGTAAAGATTGACAATGTCCTTACCAACAAATACTTAGCAATCCCTCTCTTTTTACTAATCATGTTAAGCATTTTTGGATTGACCTTTGGGGTAATAGGAAGCTTTTTAAGTGATTTGTTAGGACAGTTTATCGATTGGGTAACAAGTCTCGTTAGCCTAGGTTTGTTGAATTATGGTATTAATCCTGTGGTGCATTCGCTGATTGTTGATGGAATCTTTGCCGGTGTGGGAAGCGTATTATCCTTCATCCCAACAATCGTCGTATTATTTTTCTTCTTATCTTTCTTAGAGGATAGTGGCTACATGGCGCGAGTTGCCTTTGTGATGGATAAGCTTTTGAGGAAAATAGGACTTTCAGGACGAAGCTTTGTCCCCATGTTAATCGGTTTTGGTTGTACGGTTCCAGCCGTTATGTCAGCTAGAACATTAAGTAGTGAACGAGATCGCCGCATGACGATTTTACTCACCCCTTTTATGAGTTGTAGTGCAAAATTGCCAATCTACTCTGTTTTTACGATGGCATTTTTTCCGAAATATCAAGCACTCGTCATGATTGTATTGTACGTTATGGGAATTGTAATTGGCATTCTATGTGGTTTGCTTTTTAAAGAAACGGTCTTTCGTGGCAAGCCAGTGCCATTTGTCATGGAACTTCCAAACTATCGTTTGCCAAGCCCAAAGAGCGTATTTATGCTTCTGTGGGATAAGGCAAAAGATTTCCTGACAAAAGCATTTACGGTTATTTTCCTTGCAACGATTATCATCTGGTTCTTCCAGACTTTTGATGCTCATTTAAATGTTGTAACAGATAGCAGTGAGAGCTTGCTTGCTTCAATCGGTCGGTTTATCTCACCAGTATTTAGACCGTTAGGAATCAATGATTGGAAGATTTCAACCGCACTAATCACAGGATTTACAGCAAAGGAAGCGGTAGTAAGTACGATGGCTGTCTTGATGGGAACTAGTACAGCTGCCCTGCCCGCTGCGTTATCGGCATTGTTCACGCCGTTCACAGCATTTGTATTCTTGACATTCATTTTGCTCTATACACCATGTGTGGCAGCAGTTACAACTGTCCGTCGAGAAATGGGAAGCCGCAAGTCAGCGATATTCGTTGTCTTATTCCAAACAGGCGTTGCTTGGTTAATCTCATTCCTCGTATATCAGATTGGAAGCTTGATTTTATGAGTATACTAGATTACGTTATATTAGCAATTGTGGCGATGGCAGTCGTCGGTGCAATTCTCTATTTGAGAAAGCACGGTAATCCCTGCCAGGGATGCGACGGTTGTAGTCATGTGAGTGATTGCAAGAAAAAGAGATAACCAAATTTCGTTTCGAACCCTACAGCTGGGGGGACTTGCTAGGTGTGTTGGCCGGCGGAGGTGCTGGAAACCAAATTTCGTTACGAACCCTACAGCTGGGGGACTTGCTAGGTGTGTT
>CAZUGH010000057.1:0-11604 GCA_964619785.1 uncultured Lachnospiraceae bacterium
AAAAAATCAGAAAGGTGGATTTAAAATGAAGAAAATAATTGCAACAGACAAAGCCCCACAGGCAATCGGTCCTTATTCTCAGGCAATCGAGGTAAATGGCATGATTTTTACATCAGGCGTGATTCCTATTGTGCCAGCTACAGGTCAGTTAGTTGAGGGCGGTATCGAAGCACAGGCAGACCAGGCAATTGGCAACTTAGCGGCATTGATTAAGGAAGCTGGAGCTGATATTAATAATACAATCAAGACAACCGTGTTTATTAAAGACATGAATGATTTTGGCAAAGTAAACGAAATCTATGCAAAGTATTTTACTGAGAATTATCCAGCGAGATCTTGTGTAGAAGTAGCAAGATTACCAAAGGATGTGTTAATTGAGATTGAAGCAATTGTTGAAAAATAAATATAATCAAATTGGACTCGTATTTTTGATTACGATTATTGTGCGTATTGGGTATTCTTATCTAGCACACTTTATTATGGATAAGTTCGGTGCACCGACTGGTGTGATGAATACGCTAGGACAACTTTGTTACGCTCTACCTGCTGCGATTTATCTTGTATTTCACAGTGAAGATGTCAAGAGCATATTACATTTGCGAAAGATAAGGATTCCTTCTGTATTATTGTTATTTGTAATTGGGGTGCTTCTTGTCCCCGTGATGGCATTTGTAAATGGTATCTCACTATTGTTTACAAGCAATCAGATTGCTTCGACAGTAGGAGATATCATTACAGATAATTCTTATATCTATGTGATTTCTGTGATGGCATTGATACCTGCATTATTAGAGGAGTTCATGTGCCGAGGCGTATTTTTTGGAGCACTTAGACCGGCAGGCTTATGGATTAGTGCACTTACTTCGGGATTGTTTTTTGGTTTGTTACATCTGAATTTGAATCAATTCTGTTATGCAATGATGTTAGGCGTTGTGATGGCACTGATCGTCGAAGTGACAGGTTCCCTCTTTGCGACGATGATTATTCATTTTACCATCAATGCTTCAACAACGACACTTTCCTACTTGATGTCACTGATGGGAACGAACATTTCGGAATCTGCCAATGTCACAACAACGATGCCTAAGACAAGCTTGCTTTTGGCAATCGGTATGTATGGCGTGATATCCGTTTTTGCATTAGCAGGAGTTATCGCTCTTCTATATGTGGTTTGCATCACAGAGGGAAGGACACAGATTTTTCAAGAGCTGAATCCGTTTAGTAAAGTAAAAAGAATAAAGACAAAGACGGAAAATGTATTCTCGATACCATTGATTGTAGGAATACTAGTATGTATCGTTCTAATTATATTATCTATTTAAATCGAGTAGGTTGTCTCCTACTCGATTCATGCAATTTGGGCATCTCGCCTGGCGGCTTATTGCACAAAAAAGGAACCGACTCAATTCAGAGCCGGTTCCTTTACTAAGTTCTTATCTACAATCGGATGTCTATGTTACTTCCTACGTTAGGATTGACGGATTGTTCCATCATCTTAACTAAATTCGCACCAGCCACTTCTGCAGTGTCCATGCTCATCTTCGTTACCGCAACACCAACTTGATACATCAGAGCTGACTGAGACTGTCCCATTGAGAGTTCTGCAATATCCATCAAATCCCTCCTTTTCCTAAATCTAGAATTTTAATAATATTATTATAGCATGATTTGTTATTTTAGGCAAGAAATATTGACATTGATGTCGTATATTGTTATACTTTTTTTAACGTAACAAATCTGTAACATATGAGAATTTAAAGTTGATATACAAGGGGGAATACGATGAGTCATAAGAAGTGGATTAAGGTTTCTATTTGCACAGGAATAGTGGCTTCGATGATATTCACAACAGGGTCGAATGTGGCTTTATCTACTACGATGGCTGGACAGACTGAATTGGCAGGTATGTCTTATGCACTTGATCAATATTGCACGAATCAGGCGAATGCAGGTGTAGCAGATCCAGAGGCAATCGTGGCATTTGCTACGACAAACACAGCAGAAGCGGCAGTGACAGGTCAGGAAGTGGCTTCGATTGAATCAGGTATTGTGGACGATGCAGCACAACCAGCGACAGGAGCGGCTGTAGCAGCACCAGCAGCAGAAGCGGCACCAGTTGAGCCAACAGCAACACCAAAGCCAGAGTCACAATATAAGAATGTTGGAATTTCAGTTGCACAGGAATATGTGAATGTTCGTAAGAAAGCTAGTACGGAGAGCAAAGTGGTTGGTAAGCTTTATCGAGGAAGTGCGGCGAAGATAGTGAAACGCAAGGGCGATTGGGTAAAGATTCGTTCTGGTAAGGTGACTGGCTACATAAATAAGGAATATCTTGCAATTGGATTTAGTGCCGAGAAGTTGATTGACGACTTTGGAACTAAGTGGGCAACTGTTACAACAGAGACGTTGAAGGTTCGTGAAGAGAAGAACACAGATTGTACAATTTTAACTCTGGTACCTGAAGGCGAAGATTTCCGAGTTGTTCGTGAAGACAAAGAATGGGTTAAGATTGAAGTAGATGATACAACAAAGGGTTTTGTATCGAAGGATTATGTTAAGATTAAGGTTCGCTTTAAAAAGGCAGTATCGATAGAAGAAGAGGAAGCGGAGGCAGCACGCAAGGCAGCAGCAGAGGCGGCAGCAGCGGAAGCAGCTAGTCAGGCACAAGCAGAGGCCGCTAGAAAAGCAGAAGCGGCAAGACAAGCGGCAGCAGCCAAGGCAGCAGCGGCTAAAAAGTCAACTAGTAAGAAGAGTTCAAGTTCTAAGAACTCATCAAGTAGTAAGTCATCTAGTAACTCATCAAGTTCAAAGAAGTCTACGATTTCATCTGGATCCGGTTCAGCAGGAAGCGTAGTGGGAAGCGGAGATGGCTCGTCAATTGCATCATATGCTTTGAATTTTGTTGGTAATCCGTATGTCTATGGTGGTACTAGTTTGACAAATGGAACAGATTGCTCTGGCTTTACCCAAGCAGTATTTAGAAGATTTGGCATTAGCTTGCCTCGTACATCGGGTTCGCAGTCTGGTGTGGGTGCTAAGATTAGTGTAAGTAATGCGAAAGCAGGAGATTTGATATTCTATGCATCGGGTGGACGTGTGAATCATGTAGCGTTATGTATTGGCGGTGGTAGAGTTGTTCATGCAAGTAATCCAAGTGTTGGAATCACAACGAGCAATATTTATTATCGTACACCATATTGTGCAAGAAGAGTAGTTGGATAAGAGATAGAGTTTTATTGAACATAGCAAGGAACCATCACTATGGCAAAAGAATTGTCATGGCGATGGTTTCTTTTGTATTGGTAGATTAAATAATAAGAAAATCTACACAAGTAGAACTGAATGGAAAAAGATTGTAACATTATCAAATCCTGGTAACTTGTCGCAAAATGTCGAGAAAACATATCTAAAAGAGGTTGACAGATGTGCATATCCTTGTTATACTCAGTAACGAAATGTAACAATTCTGTAATATTTAACAAAGAAATGTAATATTAATGAAATATATGGAGGATAGGATATGCATTATAACAGGTTACTTAAGAACGCCATCTGTATAGGTATTATTACTTCTCTTTTTCTTACATCAGGCGTGGGCTCTGTTTTGTCTACCACGATTAGTTCTGAACAGCAATTGGCTGGTATGTCAGTTTTGGTTGATCAACAACTACCAGCAGTAACGCAGAGTGCAATCAGTGTGACGGGAGCGGCTGTGACCGTGACTGAATCAGCAATTACTGTGACAGAACCAAAGAAAAAGAAAAAGTCTAAGGTTGCCAACAAAGGAATTTCTACTGCGAAGGATTATGTATGTGTGCGAGCAAAGAAGAGTACAGATAGTAAGATTGTTGGCAAGCTTCATCGAGGAAGCATGGCAACGATTACGAAGAGGTCAGGATCGTGGGTCAAAGTCACATCAGGAGAGGTATCCGGTTATGTAAAAAAGGAATACTTAGCAATCGGAGCAGATGCAGCGAAGATTAGTGATAAATATATGATTCAGAAAGCAAAAGTACAGACAGAGACTTTGATGGTGCGAGAGAAGAAAAGCACGAAGGCCAAGATTCTTGATATGGTAGGAGAAGCGGACTCTCTTAAGGTAGTAAAAGAAGGAGAAGAATGGACCAAGGTCAAGGTAGATGGAGAGACCGGTTACGTAGCTTCTGACTACATTAAGGTTGTAGATACTTATAAGAAGGCAGTTAAAGTGCAGGAGCCAAAAAAGATTGTGAAGACAATTGCCAGATCGAATACATCTGTATCAGTTTCACGACAGAGAAGAAGTAGTTCAAGCAATGTAAGTAGTCGGGGCAGTGGAATAGGAAGCGAGATTGCTTCCTATGCGCTTCAATTTGTTGGGAATCCTTATGTATATGGAGGTACCAGCTTGACGAACGGTACAGATTGTTCGGGATTTACACAGTCTGTATTTCGTAAGTTTGGCATAAGCATTCCACGTACTTCAGGTTCTCAGTCAGGTACTGGTAGATCGATTAGCCCAAGTGAAGCAAGAGCAGGAGATTTGATTTTCTATGCAAGAAATGGCCGAATTAATCACGTTGCACTTTGTATTGGTGGAGGCAGAGTTGTACATGCAAGCAATCCAAGCACAGGCATTCGAACAAGCAATTTATACTATCGAACACCAGTGGCAGCTCGTCGCGTTTTGTAAATCGAATTTCATTTGCATAGATTTATCATACAATTAATCAAAAGAATATTTTTTCCAAAACCTCGTAAAGAATGTTACATAAATTTTACGAGGTTTTCTTGGAAAGTTATCCACATTTCAAATTGCGATTTTTCGCAAAAAGTGACTTATACACAATGTTGTCCACATTGTCCACAATCATGTCTTACTTTTGTAGTGCGAAAAAGGGGCAAAAGACAATTGGCGAAATTGTCAGACAAATCGAAAAGTTTTCGGCAAAATGAAAGAACTTTTGGTTGATAAAAAGTGTGGATGTGGTATAATGGTTTTATACTAAAAAGGGCAAAGGAGCTGATCATTATGAATTTAGTAATTAGTGGTAAGAATTTAGATATAACGGAAGGATTGAGGGTTGCCGTTGAAGAGAAGATAGGTAAGTTAGAGAGATATTTTACAGACACAACGGAAGTTCACGTTACCCTCAGTGCTGAGAAGATGAGACAGAAGATTGAAGTAACGATTCCGATGAAGGGTAATATTATTCGAGCTGAAGAGACTAGTTCCGATATGTATGTTTCGATTGATTTAGTAGAGGAAGTCATCGAACGTCAGCTTCGTAAGTATAAGAACAAGTTAATCGACCAGAAGCAGACAGCGATGCATCTTAACAAGTCATTTATTGATGAAGAGTCTGTTGATGATGAAGAGATTAAGATTGTTCGTTCTAAGAAGTTTGCTATGAAGCCTATGGATGCGGAAGAGGCTTGTGTACAGATGGAACTTCTGGGACATAATTTCTTTGTATTCCGTAATGCAGACACAGATGAAGTGAATGTAGTGTATAAGAGAAAAGGCAACACATACGGTTTAATTGAGCCTGAATTCTAAAATTGTATATTATGGGGGCATTTTCCTGATGGGAGAATGCCCATTTTTTTAAAAAAAGATTGAATAGTAACGCCTGTAATGTTAAAATAACTTGGGGTAACATTGCCCCTGACAAACAATAAACATAGAAGTAACTATATTGGAGTGTGAAGAATGGGATTATTAAGTAAGGTAATTGGTACACATAGTGAACGAGAGGTTAAGCGAATTATTCCTCTTGTAGATAAAATCGAAGCCTTAGAACCTGATATGGAGAAGTTATCCGATGAGGAATTGAAGGCAAAGACAAAAGAATTTAAGGAGCGTCTAGCAGATGGCGAGACATTAGATGATTTGCTGGTTGAAGCATATGCTGTTGTTCGAGAAGCATCAAAGAGAACAATTGGATTACGACATTTCCGTGTGCAGCTGATGGGTGGTATTATTTTACATCAGGGACGAATTACAGAGATGCGTACTGGTGAAGGTAAAACATTGGTTTCTACTCTACCAGCTTATCTGAATGCATTAGAAGGTAAGGGTGTTCATATTGTAACAGTGAATGATTATCTGGCAAAGCGTGATGCTGAGTGGATGGGTCAGATTCATGAATTCCTTGGATTAACGGTTGGCGTTATTCTTAACAGCATGGAGAATGATGAACGTAGAGACGCATATAACTGCGATATTACGTATGCAACAAATAATGAACTTGGTTTTGATTATCTGAGAGATAATATGGTTATCTATAAGGAACAGCTTGTTCAACGTGAATTGAATTATGCAATCGTGGATGAGGTCGATTCGGTACTGATTGATGAAGCTCGTACTCCATTGATTATTTCCGGACAGAGTGGCAAGTCTACGAAGTTATATGAGGCATGTGATAATCTTGCAAGACAGTTACGCAAGGGTTCTGAGAAGAAGCTGTCTAAGATGGATATCATTATGAAGGAAGATAATGAAGAGACTGGTGATTTCATTGTTGATGAAAAAGAGAAGACAGTCAACCTGACAGAACAGGGTGTGAAGCGTGTTGAGCAGTATTTCCATATTGACAACTTGGCTGACCCAGAGCATTTAGAGACTCAGCATAATATTATTCTGGCTTTACGTGCACACTACTTGATGGCACTTGATAAGGATTATGTAGTGAAAGACGATCAGGTATTAATCGTAGATGAGTTCACAGGACGTATTATGCCAGGACGTCGTTTCTCGGATGGTTTACACCAGGCGATTGAAGCGAAGGAACATGTGAAGATTAAGAGAGAGAGTAAGACTCTTGCAACAATTACATTCCAGAACTTCTTTAATAAATATGAGAAGAAGAGTGGTATGACTGGTACTGCGATTACAGAGGAGAAGGAGTTCCGTGAGATTTATGGTATGGATGTTGTGGAAGTACCTACAAACCTTCCTGTACAGCGTATCGATAAGGAAGATGCCGTATATAAGACTCGTCGCGAGAAGTTAAATGCAATTGTAGATGAGATTATTTATAGTCATAATAATGGACAGCCTGTTTTGGTTGGTACCATAACAATTGATGCATCTGAGGAATTAAGTGAGATGCTTCGTAAAAAAGGAATTCCACATAAGGTATTGAATGCGAAGTTCCATGAGCTTGAGGCTGAGATTATTGCAGATGCTGGTTTGAAGGGTGCTGTTACGATTGCTACGAATATGGCTGGTCGTGGTACCGATATCAAGTTAGGCGAGGGTGTTGTTGAAGCAGGTGGTTTGAAAATCATCGGTACTGAGCGTCATGAATCTCGTCGTATTGATAATCAGTTGCGTGGTCGTGCCGGTCGTCAGGGAGATCCTGGTGTGTCTCAGTTCTTCATTTCCCTTGAAGATGATTTGATGCGTTTGTTCGGTTCCGAGAAACTGATGAGTTTGTTCGGCTCGCTAGGAATCGCAGAAGGTGAACAGATTCAGCATAAGATGCTTAGCAGTGCGATTGAGAAAGCTCAGAAGAAGATTGAGAGTAACAACTATGGAATTCGTAAGAATTTGTTAGAGTACGATCAGGTTAATAATGAACAGCGTGAGATTATCTATGCAGAACGTCGTAAGGTACTTGATGGCGAGAGTATGCGTGATACAATTTACACGATGTTTAATGATATGATTGAAAAATATGTAGACCGTGTTGTTGGTGATGATCAAATTGTGGAGGATTGGGATTATGATGAACTGAATCAGCTTTTGATTCCACACATTCCATTCAAGCCACTTACGATTGAGATGGCACAAGAAGAGAAATTGACGAAGCAGTCATTGAAGCACAAGTTAAAGGAAGAGGCAACTAAGATTTATGAGTTGAAGGAAACTGAATTCCCTGAAGCTGAGACAATTCGTGAGATTGAGCGAGTTATTCTTCTGAAAGTGATTGATAGTCGCTGGATGGACCACATTGATGATATGGATCAGCTTCGTCAGGGTATTGGTCTCCAAGCTTATGGTCAGCGAGATCCACTTGTTGAGTATAAGTTCCAGGGATTTGATATGTTTAATGAGATGACAGAATCGATTCAGGAAGAGACTGTTACGGCACTGATGCATGTACAGATTGAGCAGAAGGTTGAGAGAGAGCAGGTTGCTAAGATATCAGGAACGAACCGTGATGACTCAGCCAATGGTCCTGTTCGTCGTAAGTCAGATAAGATTAGTAGAAATGATCCATGTCCTTGCGGTAGTGGTAAGAAGTACAAACATTGCTGTGGAAGATAGAAGGAAGTATTCATGATAGAATTAGATGATTTTAAGAGTACATTAAATAGTTATGAGGAACCCCTGGCGGAAGTCAGGGATTCTCTAGGACTTGAAGCAAAACGCTTACGAATCGAAGAATTAGAGCGCAATATGGAAGCACCAGATTTTTGGGAAGACGCAGATAAGGCGAGTGCGGATATGAAGGAAGTTAAGGATTTGAAGTCCATCGTTGAAAATGCGGATCAGCTTCAGACTTCTTATGAGGATATGTATACACTCATTGAGATGGCTTATGAAGAGGAGGACGAGAGTCTGATTCCCGAGATTGAGAAGGAATTGAATTCTTTTGAAACAAAGTTAGAAGATTTGAGAATTTCCACAATGCTTTCTGAAGAATACGATCATGGTAATGCGATTCTAACACTTCACGCAGGAGCAGGTGGAACGGAGAGCTGTGATTGGGCGAGTATGTTATGTCGAATGTATCAGCGCTATGCTGAGAAGAAAGGCTTCTCTGTGGCAATGCTTGATTTTCTAGATGGCGATGAAGCAGGATTTAAGTCAGTTACATTAGAGATTAAGGGCGAGAATGCCTATGGTTATCTCAAGAGTGAACATGGAGTACATCGTTTGGTACGTATTTCACCATTTAATGCGGCTGGCAAGAGACAGACGTCATTTGTATCTTGCGATGTGATGCCAGATATTGAAGAAGATTTGGATATTGAGATTGCGGATGATGATATTCGAATTGATACGTATCGTTCTTCTGGGGCAGGTGGTCAGCATATCAATAAGACTTCATCGGCTATTCGAATCACACATTTTCCTTCGGGAATTGTAGTTCAATGTCAGAATGAACGTTCGCAGCATATGAATAAAGATAAAGCAATGCAGATGCTTAAAGCTAAGTTGTTTATCCTGAAGAAACAGGAGAATTTAGCAAAAGAAGCAGGTATTCGTGGCGAAGTGAAAGAGATTGGATGGGGCAATCAGATTCGTTCTTACGTTATGCAACCATATACAATGGTGAAAGATCACCGAACGAATGAAGAGAATGGTAATGTGACAGCTGTTATGGACGGCTTTCTGGACCCATTTATTAACGCTTATTTAAAATGGATTCATAACCAATAGGAGGTATGTGTCTATGGAGACGAAAGAGATATTGATTTTTTCCATTACAGACAAGCAATATGGTGTAGAAGTTGGCGGGTTACAAGGTATTGAGAATTACATACCACCAACAGAGGTGGCAGGTGGTCCACAGATTGCTGCCGGTGTTGTGAAGATTCGTCAGGAAGTATATCCTGTAATTGATTTGAGGAAAATGTTTTGTCTGCCAGTAACAGAAGCGACAGATGAGACCAAGTACTTAATTTTAAACACGCAAGCGGGACAAGTTGCCTGTATCGTGGATTCTGTGATTGAGATTTTCACGGGAAGAGATAAAGAGATTCAGCCTTTTCCAACGATGCTACGGACACAAGGTACTCAGTATGCAGATTGTATTATGAAGGTACATGATAAGCTGGTAGTTGTTATGGATTCAGCACGTCTGTTTGACGAAGTCGCAGCAAGAGAGCTTGTGACGATGGCGAAGAAAAATGAAGAATAAACATGAAAGGATGTAAAACCATGATAAAGATAGCAGTATTAGGATACGGAACAGTAGGTTCGGGTGTTGTTGAGGTGTTAGGCACCAATTCAGACAGCATTGCAAAACGTGCTGGAGAAGCGATTGAGGTTAAATACGTATTAGACTTAAGAGATTTCCCTGGAGATCCCATTCAAGAAAAGGTAGTTCATGATTATGAGAAAATCGTCAATGATGATGAGGTTAAGATTGTTGTTGAGACGATGGGAGGCACTAAGCCAGCTTATGATTTTGTGAAGAAAGCCTTGATGAGTGGTAAGACTGTATGTACATCCAACAAGGAGTTAGTAGCTGCGCACGGTGCAGAGCTTCTCGACATTGCGAAAGAGAAAAATGTTAATTTCTTATTTGAAGCAAGTGTTGGTGGTGGAATTCCAATCATTCGCCCATTATATCAATGTTTAACTGCTGATGAGATTGAGGAAATCAATGGTATCTTGAATGGTACAACGAATTACATCCTGACGAAGATGGCAAATGAGGGTTCAGATTTTGCTGATGTATTAAAAGAAGCGCAGGAATTAGGTTATGCAGAGAAAGATCCTACCAATGATGTGGAAGGATATGATGCATGTCGTAAGATTGCTATTTTGACATCTCTTGCATATGGCAAGCAGGTGGATTATGAAGATATCTATACAGAGGGAATCACCAAGATTACTGCAGAAGATTTCGAGTACGCCAAGAAGTTAGGCGCAGTTGTCAAGATTTTTGGTTCTAGCACACGCGTAGATGGTAAGATTTATGCAATGGTTAGTCCACAGATGATAAATGCAGAACACCCACTTTATAGTGTTAATGATGTATTTAATGGTATTTCCGTTCGTGGTAACATGCTCGGCGACGTTATGTTCTATGGTAAAGGAGCTGGTAAGCTTCCTACTGCAAGTGCGGTTGTCTCTGATGTTGTTGATGCTGTGAAACATATGGGTGTTAATATCATGATTACATGGAAGCCTGAGAAGCTTGAACTATCACCAATGGCAGAGATGGAGAATCGTTTCTTCGTTCGTGTGAAGGCAGAAGAGAAGGATAAGGTGCTGAGTACATTTTCCCATGTTCAGACTGTGGATGCAGGAATCGCAGATGAATTTGCATTTGTTACAGATAATATGAAAGAACAGGAATTTAGTGATAAAATATCTGGCTTTGATACTATGATTACAAGAATCAGAGTTGGATTTTAATTTAGGAGGCAGACAATGAAGTACATTATCGTATTAGGAGACGGAATGGCAGATGAGCCATTGGCAGAGTTAGGAGACAAGACCCCTTTAGAGTATGCGAAGACACCATGTATGGACATGTTGTCGAAGAAGTCTAAGATTGGGCTGGCAGCGACGATTCCAGAAGGAATGAAGCCGGGCAGTGATACCGCTAACCTAGCTGTGATGGGATACTATCCAAAGCAGTATTATACAGGTCGTTCACCGCTTGAAGCTCTGAGTATTGGTGTTGATATGGAAGCAGATGATATCGCAATTCGTTGTAATATCGTAACAGTATCAGATGATGATTTGCCTTATGAACAGAAGACAATCATTGACCATAGCAGCAGTGAGATATCGACAGAGGATGCAAGTGTACTTTTGGATGCTGTGAAGGAACAGCTTCAGAGTGACATATTTGAGTATTATCTCGGAACAAGTTACCGTCATTGTACGATATGGAAAAAGGGTCAGGTTGTAGAACTTACACCACCTCATGATAT
>CAZUGH010000058.1:0-1388 GCA_964619785.1 uncultured Lachnospiraceae bacterium
AGAACGTGCTAGAAAAACAAAAATCGAAGAATATGTAGAAGAAAAGTGTTATATTACAAGACCATTTTATTCAGTAGAAGAAAAGTTTAAAGTTGAGTCTGCAGATGGACTTGGACAAGGTGCTGACTTTGCTGGGATTGATGAAAAGTATTTTAAAGATAAGTACAATTGGGTATCCGAATCCACTAATAATACAATGAAGAAATCAGGATATTTAGTTAAAACAGGTAGTGTAAAGGGTGCTTTAGCTCCTGACACAGGGAATAAAACTGTTTCTATTGCACAAAATGCAGGTGATAGTAGTAGTAAATTTTGTTGGTCCTTTACATCGGAAAAGCCAAATGGACAATGTGTTGATAATATAGCAAGAGATCAGAACTATTTAGATAATGCAGAAAACATTCCTATGGGTTCCTATATGACAATAACGGATTGGAATATGCCTGTAATTAAGTACACATATTACAATTTGGTTAATAATGACTTATTAAAAGATGCATTATTGAATCCTTATGATGATGTAAATCATACAGCACTGAAGACTAGTACACAGATTGAAGAAGAGTTAAAACATAAATTTATCGTAATAACAACAAAAGCTTCACAGGTAAATGAGTTGGCAAAATACGATACACCACAAACACTTGATTACATTGAACGTTGTGATATGCTGTATTTGAATTCATTAAATCCAAATACAGATGAACAGCAATTCGCTGTTACAAGATTTTATTCAAGTTATGTAGACAGTTATCGTGAAACTGTAAATCCAGATGGAACAATTACAGCTACCGCCACACCAGATGCGGATAAGGAGATTACAAAATCTCAATATCCATCTTATCGTGTTGATGGTGATTTGGAATGGTCTGTATGTATGAAAATTATTAATAAGCTAAGTACCTATGTTGATTTCCCTATGTTGATTAATTCAACTTTGTATAATATTTGTTCCACAGAGTCTATCTCTAATCGAATTTATAAAGATCAAAATAACACATGGCAATCAGCTAGTGCTGAAGCATCGCTAACCAATACAGCTAAAATATTCCATATTGCTTCTGAATTCAATCTATTAGCAAGAAAAACAGCATTACCAGAATTGTTAACGGATGATGAGAAGGATACCTACAAAAACTTCTTTAAGAACATTCGAGGTACCTATAATGATGAAGGTTTATATCAAGGAGAAAGAACCTTCATGGATGATATCTATCCAAACATTAAGCAGATAAAATTAGCAACGCCAAATGGCAATTGTGAATATACAGGATACTATGAACGTCCTGAGACAGATCCTAAATCAAAGAATTGTTTCTTATGGTCTGAGTATACATTTTATCCTGTAAATGTTCAGTATAACAAACAAAAGAAGGACAATGATGGTG
>CAZUGH010000058.1:1488-11511 GCA_964619785.1 uncultured Lachnospiraceae bacterium
ACATTTTATCCTGTAAATGTTCAGTATAACAAACAAAAGAAGGACAATGATGGTGTCGTTGTTGATGATGGAGACTCTAAAATCACTTTAATGCAAAGTGCAGGAAGTACATTGGAGATGCAGACTCAGTTGGGTTATCTTGAAACCTTTGCCTTTAACAAGTTAAAGGGTAGTTTCACGACAGAAACGAATGCTACAAATAGAGATAAATTCTATGGTACTGATGCAGACCGAAGTACAGTAGAAAAGCATTATCAGAACGTTGTAGGACAACCAGTTAACAAGAGTTTGTTTACAACTGCTGGTACGCCTTTCTGGACGATATTTAGTTCTCTTCGAGAAATCGTAATTAAACCTAAGATTTCTGCTAGTGATTTAATTGTCAAAATTAAGAAAGTTAATTTTAGTACAGATAAATATATCAAGTATATTGATGTAAATGAAGATGCACCAAATGATTATGATGACGATGATATCATTGATATACAGTTTACTGTAAAGAATCCTGCGGGAAATGATAACGATGGTTATTTCTATGTACATAAAGTTAATGACAACGGTGTAAAACGTGGTCAATATTATGAAAAGAGCAAAAGTACATCGAATGAATATATTCAGGATGATGATTGTTTGATTCAAGAGATTACAACATCTACAGGAGCTAATGTTACAGAAGAGACAATTAATGATAATTATACAGATTCGATGGTTGGATATAAAGTTCCTGCAGGAGAAACTCTGAAGTTTAGACTTGCATATAAGATAAAAGATTATTTGGGAACATCAGATGGACTGAATGGTACGAAATATCAGGAATTATTATTCTCTACTAGAGTTGTTCGTTATAAGAGACAGTCAGGAGATCCGACAAAGATTCTTGAGTGGTCTATGCCAAACACATCTTATACAAAATTACTCTTTAGACCAATTGATTTATTTAACCTAGAATAGTACTTAACGTGAAGAATAAGCATGAGGATATGCTTATTCTTCACTTGTTATTAAGAGAAAGTGAGAAATCCATGGCTAAGAAGATTGCTGAGATCAAGGCTGAATTTGAGAATACGAACAGAGAACAGTGGAACGAACTATTTGTTCAATACGAACAGGATTCGAGAAGTGGTGTTCAAAATATCATTCATTCCTATCAGAAGAAAATACTTGCATTTGAAAAAGAATGCGAACGATTAGAGAAGATGCATGAATTTGAGTATAAATATGGTGATTATCAGTGCATTTGTGGAATTGATGAAGCGGGTAGAGGTCCTCTAGCTGGACCAGTTGTTGCAGGTGCAGTCATTCTTCCCAAAGATGTGCAGATTCTATATCTAAATGATTCAAAACAATTGAGTGCAAAACGTAGAGATGAGTTATTTGAAGAAATAAAAGAAAAGGCTATCAGCTATGGTGTTGGTGTTGTTTCTCCTGCTCGCATAGATGAGATTAATATTTTACAAGCGACTTATGAAGCAATGCGTCATGCAGTTGAAGATTTAGATGTATTTCCAGATATTTTATTAAATGATGCCGTGACAATCCCTCTTGTTCCAATCAAGCAAGTTGGTATTATTAAAGGCGATGCACGAAGTGTCTCTATAGCTGCTGCTAGTATCATAGCAAAAGTGACGAGGGATCGAATGATGGTTGAATATGCACAGTTGTATCCGGAATATGGATTTGAGAAACATAAAGGATATGGTTCAGCAGAGCATATTAAAGCAATTAAAGAACATGGACCTAGTCCAATTCATCGGAGTACATTTATCAAGAATTTTGTAAAGGAGTGATACGATGGCTGAGAAGAAGACGGCAGTAGCTCTTCAATATGAAGCATCCGACCAGGCACCTAAGGTGATAGCAACGGGGCAAGGTTACGTTGCGGACAGAATCATTGATGTATCCAAAGAACACCAAGTTCCCATTCATAAAGATGCTAAACTTGCCAAATCCTTATCCATTTTAGATGTAGGTGAGTACATTCCGCCTGAATTGTATTCGATTGTGGCAGAAGTCCTTGTATTTGTAGATTCAATGGATCAGATTAAAAGTAAATTAAATCGATAAAGGGTAGGGTGTGTATTGAAACAAACAGTGAATCAACGAAAACTAGGCGAGGCCAAAGAAGACCTTGCCATTACTTTTCTTAAGCAAAAAGGTTGCGAGATACTAGATCGTAACTTCTATATTCGTGGTGGAGAGATAGATATCATTGGTAAAGAGAATGGGTGCATTTTCTTCATAGAGGTGAAGTATCGAAAGAGTGAATTATATGGCGGAGCAGTAAGTGCTATTTCACCTCAAAAGCAAAGACGAATTGCGAAAACTGCTCTTCATTATATAGCAAAAAAGGGCATTCCGATGGATTACCCTTTTCGTTTTGATGTCATATTAATCAACAACAATAAGCTTACTTGGCTTAAGAATGCTTTTGAGTTTCCAGCAGATCCTGGATTCTTGCTGTAGCATCCTGAATATCATTTACGGATGTATCATTGTTAATTGTATCAATAATTAATGCAATGTATTTGCTAAGGTCAACATTCACATAATAATGACGACTTAGTAGTTCAGGTGGACAATAGCACAAGTTAGTTGTATAGATTTTATCAAATACGCCTTCTTCATAGGCACGGTCAAACATCTCGAGACCATCATTGAAAAGGCCAAAGGTGGCAGCGATGATTACCTTTTTCGCATTGCGGTTCTTAAGTTCTTTTGCTGTTCCGAGGATAGTAGAACCAGTGGCAATCATATCATCAATGACAAATGCGTTCTTGCCAGCGATATCGTTACCTAAGAATTCAATGGCAGCGACTGGATGCTCATTATTAATCATCTGAGTATAATCTAAACGATGATAAAACATGCCCATATCGACCCCTAGTTGATTGGCATAGTATACAGCACGCTTCATACCACCTACATCAGGACTGATAATCATTAGATTGGATTTGTCAATCTGAATGTCTGGGTCCTTCTCCATCAAAGTACGAATAAACTGATATGAAGTATGGAATATATCAAAGCCTTGAATAGGAAGGGCATTTTGCATACGTGGCTCATGAGCATCAAAAGTTGTGATTGTGCTGACACCCATAGATGCTAATTCTTGCAAAGCGAGAGAGCAATCAAGAGACTCAAGTTTAGTACGGATGTCTTGACGTCCTTCATAGAGAAACGGCATAATGACATGAATACGATTTGGCTTGCCGTTACAAGCTCCGATAATACGCTTTAGATTAGAAAAATGATCATCTGGAGATGCTTTCGTCTCTTTGCCATCAATTTGATAAGTGATACTACTGTTAGTTACATCGCAGAGGATAAACAAATCACGGCCACGGACAGAATCGAGAATGGATGCTTGTCCTTCGCCTGTAGCGTAACGAGAAAGCGATATATTTAATAGATAAGAATCGGATTCATAGCCTAAACATGCGAGGTTACGCTTGTTAGAATCCATGGTTTTCTTACGTGCATCAACGATTAAGTCATTGACCCTCTGACCTAGTTCGGCACAGTTGTCAAGTGCAATTATCTTAAGTGGTGCAACGGGAATTGTTTCATTAATAGGACGTGTAATCATGATATTCCTCCGTGTGATGTCTTGCGACATAGATTGATATGTTCAATGATAGTGCATAAAAAAGGATTCGTCAAGATGATTACTGAGAAAAAGTGTTTGATTTATTACACGTAAAGCAATATAATAGGTTAGAATAGATAGAGGAGGACAATCATGAGTAAACCAATTATTGCCATCGTAGGACGGCCAAATGTAGGCAAGTCCACATTGTTTAATACCCTGGCTGGGGAGAAGATTTCCATTGTAAAAGATACTCCCGGTGTAACCAGAGACCGTATATATGCGGAGATGACATGGCTCAACCATAGTTTCTCTTTAATTGATACAGGCGGAATTGAGATGAAGACAAACGATATGATGCTATCTCACATGAGAGAGCAGGCAAATATCGCTATTGATACAGCAGATGTAATTATGTTTATTGTCGATGTTCAACAGGGGCTGGTAGATGCAGATTATCAGGTTGCAGATATGTTGCGAAAGTCTGGAAAGCCAGTTTTGCTTGTTGTTAATAAAGTAGATCATTTTGACAAGTATATGTCAGATGTATATGAGTTTTATAATCTTGGTATCGGTGATCCACACCCAGTTTCAGCTTCATCTAAGTTGGGAATTGGTGATATGTTAGATGCGTTGTTAGAGAATTTGACACTAGAAGATTTTGAGGAAGATGAAGATGATCGTCCAAAGATTGCAATTGTAGGCAAGCCAAATGTAGGAAAATCTTCATTAATCAACAAGCTTCTTGGTGAGAATCGAGTCATTGTATCCGATGTCGCAGGAACGACACGTGATGCGATTGATACGAATATTATTCATAATGAAAAAGAATATGTTTTTATTGATACAGCCGGATTACGTCGTAAGAGTAAAATCAAAGAAGACATCGAACGCTATAGTATTATTCGTACCGTAGCAGCGATTGAACGTTCCGATGTGGTGGTTCTATTAATTGATGCAGTTGAAGGTATTACAGAACAGGATGCTAAGATTGCCGGAGTTGCCCATGAACGTGGTCGAGGCTTGATTATTGCCGTTAATAAATGGGATGCCATTGAGAAAGATAATCATTCTGTGAAAGAATATACGAATAAAGTTCGTGAAATTCTTTCGTTTGTGCCATATGCTGAGATTATTTTCATATCAGCTAAGACTGGTCAACGTACACCAAAGCTTTTTGATATGATCGAGATGGTCATTGATAATCATGCAATGCGCGTACAGACTGGTGTTTTGAATGAAATTTTGATGGAAGCAGTTGCAATGCAGCAGCCACCATCAGATAAAGGTAAGCGCTTAAAACTATATTATATGACACAGGTGAGCACAAAGCCACCTACATTTGTATTGTTCGTAAATAGTAAAGCGTTGATGCATTTTTCTTATCAACGATATATTGAAAATCGAATTCGTGATACCTTTGGCTTTGTAGGAACTCCAATTCGTATCTTAATACGCGAGAGAAAGGATAAAGAGTAACATGTTACAATATGGAATAACGATGTTGATCTTATTATTAATTGGATATATTTTCGGATGCTTCTCGACGGGATATTTCGTCGGCAAGATGTATGGAATGGATATTCGTTCATCCGGAAGTGGAAATGTAGGTACAACTAATGCACTGCGAACACTTGGTGCGAAAGCAGGACTTATCACTTTTTTGGGTGATGTGTTAAAGGCATTGATTCCTACGTTGTTAGTACGCTTTGTGTTACTTCAAGGAAATGATGAGTTGTCATATCTTTATACATTGATGATTGGTCTTGGTGTGGTAATGGGACATAATTTTCCATTCTACTTACGTTTCAAAGGTGGTAAGGGAATTGCTGTTTCTGCGGGTGTTATTATTGCAACGACGAACTGGATTGTTATTCTTGTAGGCTTAGTGATATTTGTTGCCGTTGTTGCTATTACACGTTATGTATCAGTGGGCTCATTGATTATTGTTTGGTACATTCCACTGTATACGATATATCATTATCATAGCAGTACATACTTTATTGCTATGTTAATTGTGAGCTTGATTTTTACGATTCTTGCCTATATTAAGCATTCTGCTAATATCAAGAGATTATTACAGGGAACTGAGAATAAACTGAATTTTTCCAAGAAAAAGGAGGCCGAATAGATGAAAAAAATATCATTTTTAGGTGGAGGAAGCTGGGGAACAGCATTGGCCGTTCTCTGCCACAATAATGGACATAAGGTGACAATTTGGTCAGCAGTTGCTAGTGAAGTTGAGATGCTTCGTACCAAGCGTGAGCATGTTCAACGTTTACCAGGTGTTATGCTAGATAAAGACATTATCATAGAAGATAATTTAGAAGCAGCATGTACCGACCAGGATATCATTGTATTTGCTGTGGCATCTCCTTTTACAAGGTCAGTTGCTAAGAATGCAAAACCATATATTAAAGACGGACAGATTATCGTAAATGTAGCAAAAGGAATTGAGGAAAAATCACTCATGACACTATGTGAGATTATTGCGGAAGAGATTCCAGCTGCTGATGTAGCTGTTTTATCTGGTCCAAGTCACGCAGAAGAAGTAAGCAAGGGTGTTCCTACTACAGTTGTAGTCGGCGCAGGTAGCGAAAAAACAGCTTGCTTTATTCAAGATGCTTTTATGAGTGATTGCTTCCGTGTATATACAAGCCCCGATTTGATTGGTATTGAATTAGGTGGTTCAATTAAAAATGTAATTGCTCTCGCTGCCGGTGTACTCGATGGAATTGGTATGGGGGATAATACAAAAGCAGCTTTGATGACGCGAGGAATTGCTGAGATTGGTCGCCTCGGTGTTGAACTAGGTGGCAAATTCGAGACATTTTGTGGTCTTTCTGGTATTGGAGATTTGATTGTAACTTGTACAAGTACTCATAGTCGTAACCACAATGCAGGATATTATCTTGGAAAAGGTTATACTTTTGAAGAGACCAAAGAGAAGATTGGGCAGGTGATTGAAGGAGCTAATTCGGCGAAAGCAGTACTTGACTTAGCGAATGCCCATCATGTTGTTATGCCGATTGTTGAACAGATTAACATGATGCTTTTTGAGGGAAAAGAAGCAAAACAAGCGATTCATGATTTATTAGCAAGAGATAAAAAGCTTGAGTATAATACATTGAATTGGTAGATTGATTCTATTTTCATAGATAATCTCGATATTGGCGGCGATGAACCGTCGATATGTTTGTGTTTATGACACAATTTTGCAAAATAAATCCGTTAATCTATCAAATAACATATTATATATAACGAAATGGAGACATTATGAAGAACAAATTACGCATCTTGGCTATTATCATCGGAATATTTTCCACATGTTTGTTGCTCAATGTGTCAGAGAGTTCGGCTGCTGGTTACCCGGCATATACAATCAAAAAAGGAAGTAGAAAATCAATTTCTTCGATTGTTAAGAATAACCCATTGACAAAGAGTAAAGCAAATTCTACATATAAAAAGCTTACATGGAAATCAAAGAATAGTGCCATTGTAAAAGTGGTTAAGAGTAAAATCAAAGGAAAGAAAAAAGGAACAACCTATATTCGTGGGTATCGTGGAAAAAAGAAGGTGCTCTCGATTAAAGTAACGGTTGGTACACCAGTTAGCAAATTAAAGGTAAGTGCAAGCTCACTTACGCTTATGTCAGATGAAACTCATAAGCTGACATTTTCTGTTACACCTTCGAAAGCTTCTAATAAAAAGGTTTTTTATCGTTCTTCCAATACAAAGATTTTGACTGTATCTACGAGCGGAAAGATTACTCCTGTTAAAGGTGGAAGTGCAAAAGTATATGTAACAACCAAAGATGGGCATAAGAAAAAGACAGTGTCAGTGAAAGTGTTAGCACGAACGGTGCGTATGACAACATATGGACTTGTGAAAGGAAAGAATTTATCGAAAAGTCTTGTCTGGTATGGCATACCATATGGAGCTGATACATCGGGAGCCAATCGATGGCGTGCACCTCAAATTCCTGCATCGTGGACTGGAACAAAGAGTGTGACAACAAAGAAACCAGGTGCTGCACAATATGGAGACGGAGAATCCACATATACGGGAACAGAAGATTGTCTCTATGTCAATGTTTTTCGGCCAGATTCCCAAAGTGACAATTTACCTGTAATGGTCTATCTCCATGGTGGCGGAAATGCAACAAGTAATTGCAATCGTAATTTTTCATATCTTGCTGAATCGACTAATACCGTTATTGTTGCAGTCGAGTATCGATTAGGTGCGTTTGGCTTTCTTAGTCATCCAGCATTGCGAGATGGTACGGCGGAAGAAAATAGCGGTAATTTCACGATGCTAGACATTCGCAAGTCGTTACAATGGGTTCAGAGTAATATTTCATATTTCGGCGGCAATAAATCAAATGTCACTTTGGCAGGTTATTCAGCCGGTGCACGCGATGTCATGTTTTGCATGATTTCACCAATTATGAAAGGCTTATTTCATAAAGCAATCACGTTTAGTGGTGGTGCTAAAACATGTACCAATAAACAAGGTGAAACATCTGTAGATAATAAGCTAGCTGCAATCCTTGTTAAAAGAGAAAGTTTTACAACAACGAAGAACGCATTGACATATATTCAGGAAAATGCGACAAATGAAGAATTACGTAAACTGTTTAACAGTTTATCGACATCTGAAGTTGCTAATATGTATAATTCACCATCTCTACGGTTAGGAAGCTTTCCACAAGGCTTTAATGATGGAATTGTAATATCAGTGGATGGATTTGATGCTATTCCAAAGGGGAATTATAATCGAGTTCCAATCATTTTGGGAAGTAATACGACTGAGTTTTCCACATTTGCACGGAATAGTTATTATGATGTGGCTCCAATGGAACAACCATATATCGGACTTGATACAATGGGACTTTTAGAACAAACGATTAAGTATGGTAGTCTGCTTCAGACATATCACTATATTGAAAAACCAGCAAAGCTATTTGCAAGCGATGCCGCTCATAAATCCGTTTATGCGTATCGATTTAATTGGGGTACCAATCCAGCTGTAACTGGTGATTCTTACAGTCGTTTTGTAGGCGCAATACATGGGTTAGATGTGAATTTTCTTTTGGGATTCTATCCGAACAACTATCAGCAAATTGCACCAAATGCTGTATCAAGTGCCAATGAAAAAGGAAGACTAGCATTAACGAATACAATGAGAATGTATATTAAGAATTTCATGAAAAATGGAAATCCAAATGGTGATGGATTAAATTCGTGGAATACATGGGGAGAAAATGAGTTAGTCAAGGTCATGATGTTTGATGCCAACAATACAACGGACTTAACAGCGATGTCAACATCTTATTATACACAAGATGATATTTTTGATCAGATACGAGCAGGTGTAAGCAAAGGAACATATGAAACGATGTTTGAGAATTCATTAAAAGGAAGATTCTTTGTACCAGACATTATACCGAAATATGAAAAAAGTAATTGACAAACAAAAATATAGTGATATACTATATTCAAACCAATGACCGAGAGAAGTAACAAGATGGAATGTTTTCAGAGAGCTGCAGGTTGGTGCGATGCAGTAGCATGATGATTGCGAATGGACTCGGGAGGGCAGCTTGAACTCACTAAACCGTGATAGTAGACGCTGACGGAATTCTCAACCGTTATCTGGAGAGATGTATGATGGTACATTGATGAGTGGGTCATTAGACCAATTTGGGTGGCACCGCAGAAGTTTTGAATTCAGAGCTTTTGTCCCTAGTAAAATACTAGGGACAGGAGCTTTTTTTTGTGCCACAACGAGTAAAGCGAAGAAAGGAGTACCCCATGATTACACCAAGTTGTGAAAGAATCCAAGAATTAGCCAAGGATTACACCGTAATTCCCATTTGCAAAGAAATCTATGCAGATGTTGTGACACCAATCACTTTATTACGACGTTTGGCGAAGAACAGTAAACAGTATTACCTGCTAGAAAGCGTAGAAGGTGGTGAGAAATGGGGTCGTTACTCCTTTCTCGGATATAATCCAGTTATGCGCATCTCATGCAAAGAATCAACCGTCACAATACGGGAACAAGGTAAAGAAGACCAAGTAATAAAAGAAGAAGGTTTGCAGGTATTAAAAGATATTTTAACGAAATATCGTGCTCCTAAGATTGATGGTTTTCCTCCCTTTACTGGCGGATATGATTGATTCAGGGAAAGCATATGCGAAACTTGAGGAGTTCTGTCAATTTAATCATGAGGTGATGCAATGATTCTTGATAAACTTGCTGCCTCTACGAAAGACAGAGTAGAAGCCGTAAAAAAAGAAATACCAATAGAAAAAGTAATAGAAATAGCCGAGAATGTGAAAATACAACCTTTTCTTTTTGAAAAGGCACTAAAACAAGAATCCGTTTTTCCTTGCCGGTGGCTTATCAATCGATAATATCGAGAAGGCATACAA
>CAZUGH010000059.1:0-7290 GCA_964619785.1 uncultured Lachnospiraceae bacterium
TCTCTTCTTCCCTTTGCAAATGCACAGTTACATGTAGACCTTTTCGGATGGCTTTTATCAATCTCAACATCATAGATTTCCCCATTGCTACCAGAAACCTTGCCCTTATATTTATCCCAGTTTATCTGTTCCCAAGAGATTACTTTCTTTTCCTCACAATAATCGATACCCCGCCAAACAGAGTTTCCGCTTGCGATTTCTATCATATCCATATGGTAGCCCTCCTTTATACTCCCATTTTAACATCTTTTCTCCAAAATTCCAAATCCATCCACATGCCCTCATTGTCTACCATCTCATGACTTCGTCATTCGATGATGGACAGTCGCCACATTGCTTTCATTGCATCTTGTTCCTCTGCTTTTGTTCTATCTTTTGCTTTCCCTACGAATTCCTTATACTCTTTCGTGGTTCCCCACTGTGCCTTCGCACGTTCTGTATACTCGTCGATTTTGCGAGTATCAAATGCTGTCAAATCCAGGGCTTTCGATAATCTTGTTAATCTCTTTCAAGGGAAATTCAAGCTCGCGGAACAACAAAATCTGTTGCAGCTTCTCAAGTGCTGTATCGTCATACAGTCTATATCCTGATTCCGTGTATTTGGTCGGATGCAGCAATCCGATTTTGTCGTAATATTGGAGAGTGCGTATACTCACTCCGGTCAATTTACTTACCTCGTTTACTGTTCTCATGTTTTATTTCCCCCTTCCGTGTAATTACAATATAAACTATGACGTAACGTAGGAGTCAAGGCCTTTTTATATATTTTTGATTTTCTTATCGTTCTCCAAACAATTCCCGTGTATTCTTCATGCGCTCAACAATTGGTACCTACATTTTACCACATATTAAAAAAAGTCCCTCATTTTCGAGAGACTTTTCAACAATTCCTCTATTTAAAAATAAACCGGAAAACAAACCTGACAAACGGTCCGCAATAAAACATCTGGTACAAAATCGCCATTGGAAAATTCATTGCCCACGTCTGAATCCATGTTCCAAAGCTTGGTTCTTTGAAAAGAAGTGTTGCAATCAAGCTCATAACCGGGCACATGATGCAGCAGATGCAGATGGAAATGGCATAGGTGATAAACTGTGGTCTATCATCTGGTTTCATCACCGTAAAAGCGAGCATTTTCGCAAGTTTACCAACAACAAAAAATTCTAGTATGAATGCAATCGGAACCATGATTGGCATTTCATGAAGTGCGGCGACGAACGTAAATCCGGATACTCCGTGTGTGTTCAGTGCAACATTGTACACAATCATTCCGTACACCATTACCGTTGCCATAATGGCTGTGAATATAACATCTTGAAACTTATTTTTTGGCATAAAATATCCTCCTGAAGATAATCTAAATGTGTTGTTCGTTATCATCCAGGAGGAGTGTGCGTTTCCAATTAATTACCATATTCTGTTTTGCTGTGTCATTATAGCATAAACAAATCTGAAATGTAAGCCCTAATTTATATCAGATAAATAATAACCGCTGTAACGGTACTTGTGAGTCCCACGAGCGCTTCATATGGAATCAACTTCATTCGATCTTTAATACTCATGTTCACCGAGCCTCCCGTTTCATGGAAGAATGAACCATGTGGAAGTGAATCAATCACGGTACTACCTGCATGTACCATAGCACCTGCCGCAATGGCTGAGACTCCCTCGGACAGCAAGGTTGGCGCAAATGTCTGGGATGCAATTGTTGCTCCCGCTGTAGTCGATGCTGTTGCGCCTGCCATGAGAATTCCCGATAATGGAGCAAGTACGAAAGCTGGCATATTCATGTATTCTAGCAACTGAATTACATCAAATTGTAGCGCGGAGGCTTTAATAATTCCAGCAATTGTTCCTGTTCCAATTAAGAGAATGGACACACCGATGACTTTACCCAATCCAAACTCTGTAATTTTCACAAGAGACTTTGCATTGCCCGTCACCAAGACACACAAGATTCCGCCAAGCGGCAAAGCGACCAATGGATCAATGCTGATTCCGAAGATTGGGCGGAGAGCCAGCATAAGGATAACAACGAGCGGGCCTAGTATCGCCGTGAAAAATCCCGGCGTTTTTCCCTCTTTTCCTTCTCTACATCGGCTGCCATGATGATATCTGTCTTTTTCTTGGCCAGCATGGATGAGAGAAGAATCGTTACCATAAGCGCACATAATGCCGGGATAATATTTTTCATCATAAGAGATGTTAGGTCAACGCCAAAGGCTTCCGATGCTGCAATCGTGTTTGGATTTGGGGAAATGATATTACCAGCCTTTCCACCACCAATCATGGCAAGCAAAACGCCACCCTTTGACAATCCTGCTTTTTCACCAATCGCAAGACCAATTGGTGCAACTGTAATAACTGAAATGTCAACAAATACACCTACTGCACAAATAATCATTGTTGCAATTGAGATTGCTGCGACTGCTCTTTTTTGACCCAGCTTATCCACAATTGTTTCTGCAATTTTCTCTGCAGAACCCGTTTTAATCAGAGCTCCTGCCAAAACACCCGATGTCATAATACGTAAAACCGATGACATCATTCCCTGAGCTCCTGTCACCATTGTATCTACTGTCGTTGTGATTCCACCGCCACCTACAAGACCACCGATAAGCGCGCCCAAAATCAAGCTATACGCAGGTTGAACTTTTCGAATAATTAATATAATCGCTACCACCAACCCAACTAGGGCACCGATTGTGCTAAAATCATATGTCATAATAATCTCCTTTTAAATTGTCAGCAAACGAAAGACCTGCTCTGTCGTTGCAATCATATTTTTCCTGGCATTCTCAGATTCCATTGCCTCTTCAAGCGAAACGACACCTCGCAAAATAGGAAAATAAGCGTCTATTCCTTTATCGTTGCAAATGCGTGCGTCTTCTGTGACACATCCGGCAAATGCAATTACCTTTTTCCCGTACTGCTTTGCGATATTCGCTACACCAATTGGCGCTTTTCCCATTACTGTCTGTCCATCGAGACGTCCCTCACCTGTAATAACCACATCCGCATCTCGAATATAGTCCTCTAGCTTCGTTTCTTCTAGTACAATCTTGATTCCTGATTCCAAAACTGCATTTGTATAAGTCAGGAACGCAAACCCAAGTCCACCTGCTGCTCCAGTTCCAGCCTGGTTCGCATTTGCCTTTGGAAATTTTTCTTTGGACAATGCCGCATAATACGCCAGCCATTTATCCATCTGCATAATCATCGTTGGTGTTGCTCCCTTTTGCGGACCATAGATTGCACTGCACCCCTTCTCTCCGCAGAGAGTGTTTGTCACATCACAGGCAATTCTAAAATCACACTCTGACAATTCGGGTAAAATATTGTCATCCGTTATCGACTCAATTTCCTTAAGTCCATTCGCCCCAAAGCAAACCTGATGTCCTTCTTTATCTAAAATCCCATACCCCAACGCCTGTAACATTCCAATTCCACCATCATTTGTTGCGCTTCCACCAATTCCCACGATGAAATGGCGACATCCCTTTATAATGGCATCCTTAATCGTCTCTCCCACACCATATGTAGTTGTATGAAGAGGATTTCTCTGTTTCTCATCAATCAACGTAATACCGGCAGCTCCCGACATCTCTACGATTGCTGTCTTACCATCACCTAAAATTCCGTATTGGCATGTCACCTTGTCACCCAGCGGACCAGTCACCGACACTTGCTCCATATGACCATTCATCCCCAGCGTCAAAGCCTCAACTGTACCTTCTCCTCCATCTGCGAGCGGGCGAACAGATACCGACGCATCCGCGCAAACATTCAAAACACCCTGTCGGATTGCATCCCCTGCCTCTAGAGAAGACAAACTACCTTTCAAAGAATCAATTGCTACTACAACCTTCATAAACTACCTCCATTCTGAGCAACTTGTTGTTCTCGTTTTCTTATGAATACATAATACAAAACCTTTCAACAGAATAATATATTATATGTAACATATTTAATTGTATATATTTCTATATTTATGTTACAATAAACATATAATCTATAGAAATGGGGATTCTTATGGCACAACAGGTTTCACAAAAAATAGCCCAGCAAATCGTTGAAAGCGTCAAGGATGTCTGTGGCCAGGATGTTAACTTTATCGATACCGAGGGTAAGATTTTCGCAAGTACGAACAAGAAAAGAATTGGTGATTATCATGAGATTGGTCATCAAGTCTATCTCACCAAAGAAGCTATTGAGGTGGATGCAGACAACAGTTTCTACGGCACCAATAAGGGCGTGAATATCCCTTTTCAATATAATGGAAAAACAATATGCGTAGTTGGTATTAGCGGCGTTCCAGACGAAGTGCGCAAGTATGCCTATTTAGCTCAAAAAATCACTTCACTGATTCTTCGTGAACACGAACTTGACACTCAGAGCAACAATAAAAAAGCACAGATTAATTACATCATCCATTCCCTAATTACCAATCAGCATATGAATGAGCAGTTTCTATCCGATTCATTGACAGCTCTACATATTGATTCTGGGGAAATGTATCGCACCCTGGTGATTCACCTAAATTCTCGTTATAATCCCTCAAACCTGTCAATGGTAGAACAACGCATATACCAGGTTTTTGATACTATCGGTTCTAAACTGTATACCTTCAATTATCCTAATGAATACATCATTTTATTAACAAACCAAATGCTAGATCATTGGAAATATCTCTTTGATAAATTAGCAAGTGAGTATGCAGATTTTATCAAAATTGGAATCGGAAGCAGCATGCCCCTTCTGCGTCAAAACCAGTCTTATGATGCCGCGCAGATTTCCCTTCACAGCATGAAAGCTGGAAGTACCAATATTGCCTGTTTTGATGAATTAGACCTAGAGATACTATTAGGCAGCATAACAGAAGATGCCAGAACTTATTATCTCAAGAAGACAATCGACGCATTATCCTCAAGCGAAATCGATTTACTTTATTTATACTTTACACACGACATGTCATTGAAAAAGACAAGTGATGCTGCTTTTTTGCATAAAAACACACTGCAATATCGTCTGGATAAAATATGGCGAACGACCGGATATAATCCTCGTTCCTTCCAGGATGCTGCAGTGTTATATATGGCGCTGAAACTTTCATGATTCATTTTCCTCTTGTCTGTGCTTCATCCTCATCCAATTCACATAGCCATATATATCATTGATGAGAAAAACGCCAAAGCACAGCACCATCGGCAAAAAGCTAATATCCACAATACTCGCCATGGTCCATAAAACCATCAACACAATATCATTCATCGCATACGCCAACGCATAATAATGGCTACGTAAAACCGTTAGTGCAGATGCCAAAAAGCTTGTCGTAATAGAAAATGTACTGACATTCAGATTCGCCGTATTAAGATATCTCAGTATAAAAAAGAAAATCACCGTGGCACCAATCGTTGCAATCGCCAATCCAGCCACTTTCTTAACATTCATCGAGCCGACTTTCACCTCTGCTTTACCCTTTTGATAAGGATTTTTCAACCACTGGTATGCAGCGACCGCTGCTGTCGGCGCCGTCATGCCAAGATATGTGATCATTTCGCCATAATACCTAGAGCGATATGAAATCACCGCATAGATTATCGAAAATATAATCGTCATAATCTGTCCAATGGGATGCCCCTTTGCTAAAAAGATAAGCATCGTTGCTCCCAATAATGACGCAATCAGTGTCAAAACATCTCTATGTGGATTACATCCAAAGATTACAGAAATCATTCCACAGGAGCAAAACCATAGAATAATCTCAAATTTAGTAAAATACCGTAACATACAGCCTCCTAAATGACTAAGTTTGAAATACGTTTGTAAAGATGCAATCCAAATGGTATTGCTAATGCTTCCGCCACTGCAAACGCTATCCAAATGATATTGATATTGTGTAACCAGGCGCCGAGTAATAACAGCGGAATCAATAAAATTACTTGTCTCATAAAAGTAAGGTACATGCTATATGTTCCATTACCAAAGCCCTGAAAAATCGCTGCAAAAATGATACCAACACAAGATACAAAATAACTTATCGCCATAAACCGAACCGCCGGTACTCCCATGGCAAGCATTCTGTCCGAAACATCAAACAACATCAAAATCTTGTCTGGAAGTAACTCAATCACAACAAAAACGACCAACATAATAATTGCCGCATACACGAAAGCACATCGAATCGTTTCATTTATTCGCTCACGTTTCTTCGCACCATAATTATATGCAATAATCGGGATCAAAGCGTTATTCATACCATGAACACAAATCTGAGCCATATTTTGTACCTTTGTTAAAACGCCATAAATCGCAACTGCCCTTGAGGAAAATGGATAGAGTATCGTGTTAATAAAAATACCCATTATCGAAATAATCCCCTGCATAATCGCAGTGGGAATACCAACCTTAAGAATACCGATTACATGCGCCGATGAAATATGAATCGTAAAATGAATTGGAATCTCTCTATTTTTCTTGATGTTTAGATAAATCCCCAAAAGACCGCCTGCCGTCTGACCAATAACCGTTGCCAACGCTGCACCTGCCGTTCCCATCGCAGGCAATCCAAAATATCCAAAAATAAATATTGGATCCAATATCACTTACCCGTCGCAATCAAAAGACGATCAAACACCCATTGTGTCATCTGCCCAAATGACAACATCATTACGATTCTCAGGTATGCCAGCCCATATTCCTCCGTAGCCACATTACCCGCCGCCTGCCAGCTAAAATATGCCTTTGATATCAGAACACATAGAATTACATTAATCAAATATGCGCCGATCGCCATTACCATTGCAGCGCTCGTTGTTTTGCGCACCTCATCAAATCGCTTCTCCCCAAGTGATTTCGATACCTGAGCATTTAATCCAACCGCAAGGCCTGAACCCAACGCAATCATAATCATCTGAATAGGTGCTGCAAGCGAAATCCCCGTCAAAGCATCTTCGCTAATTCGAGACACAAAAATACTATCCACCAGATTGTAAAGATTATTCACTAGGAGAGAAATAATTAACGGAATCAATGTAGATAAAATCAGCTTAGGAATCGGTAATGTCCCCATCTGACTTTCCTTTATTTCCACCTGTCTCATACATTTCCCCTCATTTCTCACATCGCATTCGCGTGTTTTATGAGTTTAGTGTATCATCTTTTCTTTCGGATAACCAATACTTATAACTCATTCCTTCCTATGCTTGAAAGATATGGGTTGATTTTCTCATATCATCTTTATTCGGTTATATTCCATAATTCTATCTTGTAATAAAAAGTCCCAC
>CAZUGH010000059.1:7390-11446 GCA_964619785.1 uncultured Lachnospiraceae bacterium
TTTGGAAGCTTCACCTTGATTACTTTTGTTGCATATACGTCACACCTGATCTGACTAAAATCCATTCCTGCCTTAATATCAGTATCATATGAATATATTAGTTTTGAAGTTGTAAAGGGAATCGTCCAACCATATAAATCCCTATCCTTGTTCTCTGTTCTTACTGAAGTACATCTGACTGATTGAGTTGCTAACTCACCAATGTTTTCAAATCCAAGTTTGCTTGTATCACCCTTTGTAAAATATTGAGTTCCTACTCCAACGCCAACACCCATTAATAAAACAACAATCACAAGTATAATCAACACTTTGGGGTTCATTAATACCTTTAAAAATTTTCTTTTATGTCTTTTTTTAACAACACTAGTTTCTTCGTTCATAATTTTCTCCTGTAAAGTATTATATACTACCTATCCTGCTGCCTTAAGAATAAATATGTAACCACCATCATTTATTTACTCTTACACATATACAAAAAGCATGGAGTCGTATCCATGTCTCATTACTTTCACCTCCCCGTTTCCTAAGTTACAATATACCACTTCCTCTATTTTACCATACCTATCAATATATACAATAAAAACTGCCAGCAGCCAAGATATCTTATCTCGGCTGTCGACAGTCTTTGTCTTTTACATTATTTACTTCCCAAATCCCCAACTCTCAATCTGGTAACCTACACCACGAAGTACAAAATACACTTTATGTTTGCCCGTAATTGTCGTTGTTAAATCAGCACTTGTTTCTTCATAGGTATTGACAGAGCCCGTATTTTTTAATGCAAGCTGGCCTACCTTTGTTCCACCCTTTGCAGTCGATGGTGCATCAATATATACCTCGATATAACCTTCTGTCGTTTCACCTGCCATAGATAGCTTGACAGACTTTGCTCCTTCTAAGCCAAAATCGACATCACTTATTCCAAACCAGTCGCCTGTATCAATTGATGATAATACAACCTCTGGTTCCGATGCAGTTGTCGTTAAGCCACCATTCCAGGCCATCTCAGTTGCGTTTATTGTGGTATATGGATTGATACTTCCCACTGCCGCTACGCTCTCATAAGTTCCCGTTGCACTAGGTGCGCCATTTGTCCAGTTAAGCTTGTCAATGTGGAGGGAACGATATCCGTTCTTCGTGCTATATTGTGCAAATTCAAGAACCGTACTATGATAAAGCAAATACCACTCACCTTTGAATTGTGTCATGTGGTGATGATTGTTATAGTAATGTCCAAATACTTCACCTGGATTAGCAGATAATTTTCCTTGATATTCCCATCCTGTCATTGGATTTTTGCTTGTCATATAGCGGATGCTACAGCTTCCATCTGGATCGCTCCAGTTGCTACAATAGGAATAGTAATAAGTATCACCGACTTTATTAATTTCATTATCTTCAAAATACCATGGTGCATCAATTTCTACTGGAGCACCATCTAAACTACACATATCACTGCCGAGTTTAGCTACGCGTGCTGATTTAGGATGTTCTTGACCGGTTGCAACTCCTGATGTTGAATCTGGACCACCACCAAAATATAAATAGGCTTTTCCATCATCATCAATAAATACCGATGGATCAAAACACCAAGGAACGAGGTCTTCGCTACACGTTGGTGTATCATGATTTACCAATGTTGCACCAATTGGATCAGTCCATGGACCTACTGGTGATTCTGCCTCTAGCATGGCAATACCACTTCCACCTGTTGTGTAATATAAGAAGAATTTAGTCTTGCCACCAACTTCCTTGGAGCAAATAGTTGGTGCCCATGATTTTTCCGCATAATTTGTTAATTTTGTAACGTCTATATTTCCCTCATCACGCCAATTCACAAGGTCAGCAGATGAGATAATACGGATATTATGTGTGTTATATTCATTGCTTTTCATAATGCCTTTTGCGTCAAATTCCACAACATCATTAGTTGCGTAGACATAGAGACGACCATTATACTCAATAGCTGTTGGGTCCGCTGTGTAATCCTGTGTAATTAATGGATTGTTCATCAGCATTCCCTTTATCTCGCTGAAGCTCTTCGTCAACTTTAGGTTGTCCGTATTCGGATCCTGGGGACCTGTTTCCTCTTCTTTCGGAACATACTTATCAATTCTGGCATCACCTGTAAACGTGATTCCTTTTAATACTACTGGCTTTAATGTTTCTTTGTTAGCGCTGATGGTTACACAGGCTACGTCTGCCAAATCTTCTTTCTTGAACTTGGATAAATCACAATCAATCTTGCCCTCTACTCCGTCAGTTCCCACATACCACCACTGGCTCCACTCTGCAGTTTCGCTTGTAGGTGGCTGAATACTCACACCCTTCGAGTTAGTCAGAGTCACACGAAATTCTTCTTCGCATGTGAGATTCAATGATAATGTAGTATACTATGACAAATTATAGCTATTTTCTTCTCCTAATGGAATACTAATGTTAGCATACTGAGATGCGAAGTTTACCTTGGATGTGCAATCCTTGTTGTCGACAACCTTCGTGCTTCCTTCTGTGTCCTTCGTATATTGTGCGCTGAACGACAGACGATAATCATCCGCATAGAACTGAATCCCCCTCAGTGTTACTGGTGATAACTTTTCGCCACTGCACAATACCACATAAGCCACCTTTTCTCTAGGAATTGATGTGATATCCACGTCAAATTTTTGATCACCCTTTATATAAGTCCACTGACTCCACTCTGCGGTTCCACTTGTAGGTGGCATGAGATTCACACCCTTTGCATCAAATAGACTGACACGAATCTCTTCATCTATCTTAGCATCCACAATCAACTTCGTATAACTAGATAAATCATAGGCTTCTTCTGTCCCTACTGGAATCATTACACTTGTGTAATTTCCACTAAAAACAACCGTAGAGGTTCCATCACCATTGTCTTTAAGGGACGTACTTCCTGTTGAATCTTTATCAATATCAATATCTTTTGTCATTGTATAATCGTCAGGCTTATCTACTGGACCTGGCGTTGGCGTCACTGCTGGACCGTTTGTTGGAGCAACTGTTGGTGCGGCTGTTGGTGCGGCTGTTACGACTGGCACTTTCGTGACACCAGGAGTGACATTAGGCGTGGTGGTTGGTGTTGTAGCCGCCTTATTCTTAACAATAATTTTCGCCTTTAATGAGATGGTCTTTTTTCCTTTTATCTTTACCTTACATTTCAGTATAGTCTTACCTGTCTTTAGCCCTTTGACTGTGACAGATTGTTTTTTGACACCCTTGCTAATTTTAGCAATTTTCTTACTTGCAACACTCCACTTGAACGTTGCTTTTTTTACTTTTTTAACAGTTACTTTTTTTGTCTTACCCCGAATGATTGTCACTGTTTTGCTACTTAGCACTGGATTTTTCGCTGCGTCTACATATCCCATATCAGATAGCAGTGTTGACAAAACTAATGCCATAGTCAAAATCATACAAATTAGTTTCTTTTTCATAAATGATACCTCCTATTTTTGATGCCAGAAGTATACCACCGGAAGTTATTTGGGACAATAAACCAATTCGCATAATATCAATATATTAACCCAAAGTTCAATATAATCACATTTAGCTTGAACTAATACGTTAATTATGTTATAATTTATTCATATATCAATATTTTAAGGAGCTTAGCCATGTATCATAAAACAGTCAACTCATTTCCTGTCATAGAGGATAGCGACCTTAAATTACCGTTTTTCCTTCGTGCTGTTGGAACCAATGAATATCAAGAACATATTATCATGCCTGAAGGGCAGTTCTGTCATGAACTCTGTCTCTGCGAAGAAGGCGAAGGTATCTTGCGTGTCGAAGGCAAGGAATATCATGTGAAAGCTGGCGATGTTTTCTTTATCCGCAGCCAATTACCGCATGAGCAGTTCCGTGTAACCAATCGATGGGTCACACATTTTCTACTATTTGGCGGCTTTGCAACCGAAGCCTTATTTGAACAATTTCAATGGAAGAACCATGAATATTTTCACATTCTAGATCATGAGCCTCTCCAACTTATTTTTGAGAAAATATATCTTTATTCAACCGAATCTACTACCA
>CAZUGH010000060.1:0-11332 GCA_964619785.1 uncultured Lachnospiraceae bacterium
AACCGTTGCAATCATTGCAACTACGATGATGTAACTGATTGTTTTCGATGTTTTTTTCATACATTCCTCCATTGTTTTTAATCTTTTCAATTAACAAATTTTTTACCGTGTGTACACTAGCCAAAACGATAGTCTTTGTTCCTTTTTTTCTTCTTTTGCATGACAAGCATAAGAAAAGGAGCACTCTCACGAATGCTCCTCTTTCATCAATCTATTTTAAGATACTTTCTAAATCATACTGACTCATATTTTCAATCGAACTTGAGATATGTCGATTGGCTAATTGTTCCGCAAGTTCACCATCATGTGCACGAATTGCATCTACAATCTGGTGATGTTCTTCATTGCATTTGTGAGCTCGCACACGCTCCATCACCGTCTTCTTGCGAACCATCTTCACGTATTGATGATACTGTGTCAGCGAATGTGCCAACATTCTACTGTGAGATGCTTCATATAAAAGACTGTGAAAACGACTATCTAGTTCATATACCTGTTCAAAATGTTCTTTTTCCGCATGATACTCAGATAAAAACACCGTTTCCTCAAGCTGTTCAATCTCAATCTCTGTTGCCTTCATCGCTGCCCATCTTGCACTTAAGCCCTCTAGATGAGAACGCATAAGATAGATATCTTTCACATCTTCTGCCGTAATCCCTGTCACGACAGCTCCTTTATTTGGAACAATCTCAACCAAGCCTTCGAGCTCTAATTGACGAAGAGCCTCTCGAACTGGTGTCCTCGAAGCACCCATCTGCTTAGCAACTCCTAACTCCGTTAATTCCTGTCCATTCGTATATTGACCATCTAGTATCTGATTGCGTAACTTTTGAAATACTTGTTCACTTAATGATGCCATTAGAATTTCACCCCAAGCTCCATTTTTGTCTTCTCAATCACTTCAACCAACTCATCCTCCGTCAATACCGTAACTCTACCATCTTCATACTGCTTGTCAACCCACTCTTTGATTTTCCCGACAAGGTCACTCTTTTTGTCAATTGCAAGATCTCCACTCAAGCGATAATGAGTATTAATCCAATGTGCAATTCCAGCCAAACCAGATGTATTCGATACTGCCACCTGAACCGGACGATTTAAGAATTTATCTGTATCAAAAATATTGTATATCTCTTCATTTTTCAACAAACCATCTGCATGAATTCCGGCTCTTGTAATATTGAAATTCTTACCAACGAACGGAGTCCGAGAAGGAACGCGATATCCGATTTCTTTCTCATAGTATTCAGCCAATTCAGTGATAACCGTTGTATCCATACCATCAAGCTCACCCTTAAGCTGTGCATACTCAAATACCATCGCTTCCAAAGGTGTGTTACCTGTACGTTCTCCAATACCAAACAAGGAACAGTTGACACCACAAGCACCATACAGCCAAGCTGTTGTCGAATTCGTCACCGCCTTGTAGAAGTCATTGTGTCCATGCCACTCAATCATCTCCGAAGGCACACCCGCATGTGTCATAATTCCATAGATAATTCCCTGTACAGAACGAGGGATGACAGCACCAGAGAAATTCACGCCATATCCCATCGTGTCACAACAACGGACCTTAATTGGAATCTTGTATTCTTCACTCAACTTCATCAATTCTAAGCAAAACGGAATCACATAGCCATAGATATCTGATCTCGTAATATCCTCAAGATGACAACGTGGACTAATTCCTGTATCCAAGCACTGTTTTACAATCGATAGATAATGGTCCATCGCCTCTCGTCTCGTCATCTTCATTTTATAGAAAATGTGATAATCCGAGCAGCTAACCAAAATTCCCGTTTCCTTCATTCCCATTGCTTTGACAAGTTCAAAATCCTTCTTATTCGCACGAATCCAGCTTGTCACCTCAGGAAAATCATAGCCTCTCTCAAGACATTTTTCAACAGCATCACGATCTTTTTTACTATATAGGAAAAATTCACTCTGACGAATCTTACCCTGTGGTCCACCTAGACGATGGAGATAATCGTACATCGTAACAATCTGTTCCGTCGAATAAGGTGCTCTCGACTGTTGCCCATCGCGGAAAGTGGTGTCCGTAATCCATATATCCTCTGGCATATGATGTGGTACGATGCGATCATTAAATGCTATCTTAGGTACCTCATCATAAGGAAATAAATTTCTAAAAACATTGGGGGTATCTACATCTACTAGAGGATACATGTGTTCCTCTAATTGAAGTAAGTTCGTATGTAAATCCATCTTTACTGGTCTATTCTGCATATTCATCCTCATTTCTTATTATTGTATGATTGTATACAATGATACATCCAATAGAATTTCTTGTCAACCCATAACAAAAGAGACTGCTATTGCAGTCCCTCTCATCACTTGTCTATAGTTGAAGCTTGGGAACCGGAATCGGCTGATCGTGTTTATCCAACGCAACTAACGTCACCAATGCTTGATTAATCGCATGTCTGCTTCCATTTTTCTCTTCACGATATACATCCACCTGAACCTTCATTGATGATGTACCTACACTGACAAGGTGTCCAATTAGAACAATCAGCTCACCCATATAGGCACCCTCTTTGAATTGCAATGATTCCACTGCCGCCGTAGTCACTGTATGTGAGGAATGACGCATCGCAACGATAACTGCCACTTCATCAATCCATTCCATCAAGCGTCCACCAAAGAGTCTGTCGTGACCATTAATATCCTGGCTCATTACCAGATGAACCTGTTCTGTCAATGAATCTTCCATTTTTTTCATCATATTCACATTTACCCTTTGATTCCTTCATATACTCTATCATATTCTTTCTGAATCTGAGTAAAATATACATCCACCTTGTCCTGTTCTTTGTTGCGAAGAGCTTCCACTAACTGAAATAGGCATTGATACAAATCATCCATTCCAAGAGTTCCCACAACACCCTTAAGTGCATGCGCTGTCTTGAATGCCGAATCAATATCATTTTGATTAATCTCATCAATCATCTGTGCAAAATGTGGCTCGTCTAAGAACTCAAGTAAAAATCTCTCATACAATTCCGACTTACCTGCAAATTTTTTCACACCATCATCATAGTTAATGCCTGCTTCTTTTAATCTTTCAACATCCATGCTAATACCCCTTTTCTTATATATTTCACTCACCAATCAGACACTCATGGAGTGTTTGATATAGAATTGCTGTATCGATTGGTTTGGCTATATGTCCATTCATACCGTTTACAATTGCCTGTGCCACATCTTCTGTAAATGCATTGGCAGTCATCGCAAAGATTGGTATTGTGGTAGCATCTTCTCGTTCTAGCTTACGGATTGCACGAGATGCCTCATAGCCATCCATCTCTGGCATCTGAATATCCATCAAAATCACATCATAATAACCTGCTTCTAACGAATCAAATTTCTCAATAGCAATTCGTCCATTCTCAGCAGTATCGACTTCAAAACCAACCATCTCGAGAAGTGTCTTCGCAATCTTCATATTCATTTCCACATCTTCAACAAGTATCAAGCGATAACCCTTGAAGTCATATTCCGGCTTCTTCTCTGGCATTTTGACATACTTACCACCACTTGCATTCATCAAAACATTATAGACGGTCGATTGAAACAGTGGTTTTGTTACAAACATATCCGCCTCTGAGCTATTCGGAAGAGTCTCTAATTCTGTCAAGTCATACGACGAAACAACGACAATGACCTGATCATTGTGATATCTCTCTCGAATTTTTCTCGTAAGCGCCATACCATCCATATCTGGCATCTTCCAATCGATAAAACATACATTAAATGGTCGACTAACACTCTTCGCATGCTCCATCATCTCTAAAGCTTCTGGGCCAGAAGTAGCACATTCAAAATCAACACCAATTCGTTTTAATACTAAGGAAGCATACTTACAACTATCTGTCTCGTCATCCACAACGATTGCTCGAAGGTCATCAAAATGGCTTCCCACATAATCCTGTTTAGCAATTCGTCCAAATGGAAGCTCAATAACAAATTGTGTACCCGCGCCCTGCTTTGATGTAACAGTAATGGCACCTTGCATCATGTCTACTAAATTTTTAACGATTGATAATCCAAGTCCACTGCCACCATATTGCCTTGCCGTATCTGCTGACTCCTGTTCAAATGGATTAAAAATGCGTTTGAGCATATCCTCACTCATACCACAACCTGTGTCTTCAATCACAAATTTCATATAAATCTGATTCTTCTCATGACGAGTCTGAATCACATCAAGTTTGATTTTTCCACCCTTTGGTGTGAATTTTACCGCATTCGATAAAATATTCAAAATAATCTGGTTCACTCGTAACGAATCACCAATCAACTGCTCCTCTGCCATATCTACTAAGTTCATCTCAAACTTAATTTCCTTCTGGTTACAGATTGGATAATACATATCACAAATAGAGGTCAATAACTGTTTAAAATCAAACTGACTGTGACCAATCTTGAGTTTCTCACTCTCAATCGCTGACATATCAAGTACATCATTAATAATATTCAAAAGAATCTTCGAAGAGTTCTGGATATCCTCTAGTCTCATGGTAACCTTCTCAGGCTCATTTACCTCAGACTTCGCAATCTCTGTTAAGCCAACAATCGCATTCATCGGTGTTCGAATCTCATGACTCATACGAGATAGGAACTCACTTTTGGCATGATTGGCACACTCCGCCTGCGTAAATGCCTCTTGTAACTGACGATTCTTTCGACGATTCATATACACAACTAAAACAATGATAACGATAGCTAGAATCCCTAGCAGAATCACAATCTTAATTGTCAGCATCAATACCATGTTCTGAACTGGCTGCGTATTGTTATTAATATGTGTACTTGTAACCATCTTCATTAAATACCAATCGTTGATACCTAATGGAGTATAGTATACTACCCTTTCCTCATCACCTAGACAATAGGAAAATGCACCGCTTTCCTGAGATTCGACATGCTTTCGAAAGCTTGACAACGTCATATCATCCTGAAACGATACTCGTTCTAAGTACTTCCATATATTAGTTGAATCTTTATTAGTCACTTTGCTACTATTGGAATTCAGAATATAATTGCCCTTCGTATCAACAACAATGGAGTAACTCTCTCCTTCAAAGCTCTGCATCTCAACAATCTTAGACAATGAAAAACTGTCATATTCACCATGAATGGTCCCTTTAATCTTGCCATCTGTACCAATAATTGGTGCACTGACAATGATCGTGTCCTGTTTTGCTTGAATGGAACACTCTCCTAGTTTTGCTCGTTTAAAATACTGCTCCTTTTCAAGCGATCGATGCTCTCCTGTATCACTAATGGATTTTCCTTGCAAAGATGCTACTCTCATACTAGAAAAAGCAGTATTGCTATTAATAATTCGCAGTCTTCTTATCGTATCTTGTGATAAATAATCCGACGTTTTAACAAAGTCCTCTGCCGCATTTTTAACCAATTTCATGGCATTGGTTAATTCCTGTTTTGTTACATATGCATTATGAGATGCATAATCCTGTAACTGCTGCGTACTTAACGTTGTAATATGATTTCGCGCCTCTTTGGTGAAATGACGAAATGACATAATCCCACCCGAAACCACTAATACAAAACCAAATAATATAGCTAATAATATGTATCGCTTGGGATTTTTCATTTCGCTTCCCCCTTCAAACTCTGATTTGCAAGTTTGACAAAATCCTGTGCTACAAGCTTCGGTGATTTATCTCCATGAATCATACTCTGAAGCATATGATACCAATAGGTACGCATACTCATAAATCCCGATACCGTATTGTAATATGTCGTATAGTATTTTTTCCATGTACTTAATGTCTTTAATCTTGTGTCATCATATAAATCTCCAAAACTTGTGCGTACTGGAATGGCACCGGTCTGAATCACATTTTGTGGTCCATATACGCTATCATTACACATGAAATCAACAAATGTTTTAGCTGCTTCCATCTTCGTCTCATCTTTATTCTTGAAAATACCAAATCCATTTACGAGATACTCTAAATCAGCATGACCATCATTCGATGGATAAGGGACCTCTAACAAACGTATTCCATTTGCTTCAAGTCGGGATTGATATGTCTTATCCATACCAAGACTCCAAAGCAATGAATAAGAACTGTGTCCATTCACGAGATTTTGTATATCATCTGTTCCATTATACATGGATCCATCAACAATATAACCCTTGTCTAGGCATGCTTTCACTGTACTCAGACCTTCAATCCCTTTGGGATCTGCAACCTGATAAGCACTAAGCGAATCATTCAACACCGAACCACTCGATAAATTCATCGCAAAGGCTCTCGTTCCCTGATCACCGCCAGAATCTTTACAAAATAAAGAGCCAGGTGCATAACCAGCTTCACTCAGTGCCTTTGTCACTTGGATGAAATCATCTGTCGTCCATCCTTCTTTCACCAGGTCTAGTACACCTGCATCTTGTACCATATCATAGTTAAATACCATGTAAAATGGTGCCGAACTCAGTGGATATACATAGGGTATATCTCCATCCTTACATGCCTGAATCAAAGCATCATTATTCACATCCTTGACAAATGCATCATCAAACATCCCATTCAGATTCATCATATATCCTCGATGACCATAGTCAACAATTCGACCTGGTGCATCCAACAAAACGTCTGGTGCAGAATCATTCGCAATTGCTATCTCGACCTTCTCCGGACCAGTTGTGAAATCAATCATTTTCAATTGAACTTTAATGTCTGGATGCTTCGCTTCAAAAGCCTGAATTAACTTCTTCTCATAACTTCCCGTCGACTCCTCTTCATTCTCCTGAGCAAAGACAGGAAAACTCCACCACTGAATCGTGACTGTCCCACTAGTCTCAACTGACACTTCGCTGACGGGCACATCTGTCTCTGTACAAGAAGTAAGTAACAGTACCGTAAAACATAAAAGTATACTTATATAATAATTTATTCTCTTCATCGTAATCACCCCAATAATAACTTATTGCACAAAAAAGCTCCCTTTCATTGTATGTCAAAGTGAGCTTTTTTGCAACATCTATTCATGGGTTCGAATGGCATTACTCTTCGAAGAATCATATGTATAAACTTGGTTATTTGATGGGAACGTCATCCCAAATCTCGTCTTAGCATCTTCAAACAACTGATCATAATCAATCGTCTCCTCTTGTTGATTCTGTAAATCTCCCTTTTCCTTCTCAAGTTGTTCAATATCTGTATTAAGCGATACAATCTCTCTTGATAAAAGAACACTCTGATTGCTCTGCTCAATAATCGAATAACAGATACCAACCAAAAAAGTACCCAGAATCAAAACTAGTAAAATGTCCCGCAATGCCGTCTTTCTTCGACGATGCTCCTCTACATTAATCACTTTAATCTTCGAACCTGTCGAAATAATCTGGACAGCTGTATTGCCAACCATATAGTTCGTGATTACTTTCATTCTCTATCCGTTCCCCCATCCCTGTTCTTAGCCTTGCGTTTCCCCTTCGCAGCAACAATCAACATCGTGATAGCACCTGAACGCGTCGTGTAATTCTCTGACGCATAACTATCCACCTTCTGGAGTACGTCATCCTCCAAAGTTATGTTAATTCGCTTCTTCATCGTACCCCTCCAGTCCAAAATCCATTCGCTTAACCCACTTACATGAGTCGACACGTTATACACATATTATACACACATCGTATGTATAATGCAAGTAAAAAAATACTGCAAATTAACGCAGCATTTTTGTTTGCACCATTTACAATCTTATCCAAGAAAAGCCTGAATTAACACTCCCCATAGAACTCCTGAAACATACAATACTCCTAGGATTATAAGATTTTCTTTTATATGTTTATTCAATCGAAACAGAATCAACAGACCGACACCTGCCCCTACTAATAAGCCAGACATCATCGCACCAATTCCGATGATACCTTTCAAATATAATTCTGTAATAATGACAGAAGAGGCACAGTTTGGTATCAGTCCCACAAGACCTGCTATCATCTGTCCCACAACAGGAACATCTGTAAATATCGTAGAGATTCTGTCTTCTCCGAATCCCTCAACCAACAGATTCAATATAAGCGTTAATAGGAAAATGTATATCGCAATCTTACCTGTGTGTTTCAGTGCCGACACCCAGACACTATCCTCGCATTTGCAATGCTCCTGCTCACAAATTTTATGAATATCCATCTTCTCATGTCGATTTGAAGTCACTCTTCGATAAACCAAATCAATCACAAAGCCTGTCACCATACCGATAGCCACCTTGGCTGCTAGTATTTTCATAATAATGCTTATATTGACAGCTTCCGAGATGAAAATTGGCAGCATCTCATCTGATGTTGCCAAGTAAATGGAAATCAATGTTCCCATTGTTATCACGCGACCCGCATACAGACTAGAGGCTGCTGCCGAGAAACCGCACTGTGGAAAAGCACCTAGTAGCCCACCCCAGAGCGGACCAAACTTCCCTGCTTTTTCTATCGTAGCCTGGGACTTCTCACTCGCTTTGTGTTTTAATAACTCCATTAGTAAATATGTCACAAATAAAAATGGAATTAGCTTCACACTATCGAGACATACATCTGCTAATATATCAATCATTTGAACTCACTTTCTATTCTACATTTGCTTTCTTACTATCTTATATTCGTCGTCTAACTGATAATATGGACAATTGTATTGAGATGAACTCATAAATCTCATATGATCATCTTCATCCATATTCACATCACAGAAATATCCGTCGTACTCCTCGTCATACTCATAGTTAGCACAACTGTCACAACTTGTCTGACTCACGCATCTGCCTCCATAATCAACTTTGCAAAAATTTCTTTCTCTGCATCCTCATTTGTCAATGCAGTTCCTAGTTTGTCAAAAGCAGGATCTTCTATCACCTTGACAAGACAAGTGGTATACAAATCCTTGTCATCTAAGAAACGTGCCAACGCTCCTTTGATATCACAGCCCATCTCTTCCATCTTCTGCAATAATTCTTCTGTACTCATCATAATCCCTCCATGATTCTATGCTCTTGTCTGTGTTGCCACTACGCTCTCGCCACAATACTGCTCCCTAAGCTTTGGCTTTTCAATCTTACCAGTAGGGTTTCTCGGTATATCTGCAAAAATAATATGACGTGGTCTCTTATAACGTGGTAGTTTATGACAAAACTCTTCGATTTCTTCTTCGGTACAAGTAAACCCTTCCTTCACTTCAATGATAGCAGCTGTTGCTTCACCTAATCGCTGATCTGGAACCCCAATTACCGCTACATCTTTAATCGCATCATGCGCACGCAAAAAATCTTCAATCTGTACAGGATAGATATTTTCTCCGCCACTGATAACGACATCTTTCTTACGGTCAACTAAGTAGATAAATCCATCCTCATCTTCCTTCGCCATATCACCGGTAAACAGCCATCCATCTGCCAGCACCTCTGCCGTTGCCTCTGGATTATTGTAATAACAGGTCATAACACCAGGACCCTTAACTGCTAATTCACCAACCTGACCCTTCTCAACATCCTGTCGATTCTCATCTACAATACGTGTGAACCAACCATAGCCAGCCTTGCCAATCGCTCCAACCTTATCAATATTTTCAACACCAAGATGAACACAACCTGGTCCAATCGACTCACTAAGTCCATAATTCGTATCATATTGATGATTTGGGAAAACTTTCTTCCAGCGAGCAATCAAGCTAGGTGGTACAGGCTGTGCACCAATATGCATCAGTCTCCATTGACTCAACTCATAATCATCAAGATTGATGTCACCACGGTCGATGGCATCTAGAATATCTTGTGCCCAAGGAACCAACAGCCAAACAATCGTGCATTTCTCTTTCGATACCGCATCTAGGATAAATTCTGGCTTTGTTCCTTTGAGAAGAACCGACTTCCCGCCCTCAAAGAACGACCCAAACCAATGCATCTTCGCACCCGTATGATAGAGTGGTGGAATACACAAAAATACATCATCCTTCGTTTGTCCATGATGATTCTGTTCAACCTTGCAAGACTGCATCAAACTCTCATGATTATGTAAAATTGCCTTCGGAAAACCTGTAGTTCCCGAGGAAAAATAAATCGCAGCATCATCAAAATCGGTCAATCTCACCAGCGGTGCCTGACTCGAACAATTCACTGTCGTACTCGTATAATCTTCTGCAAATGATGGGCAATTATCTCCCACAAAAAACAGTAGACGGTTCTTACTGATACCCTCAGCAATCTCTTCAATACGTCCGATAAACTCTGGTCCAAATACAAGTACATCCACATCTGCAAGATTCATACAATACTCAATCTCATCCGATGCATAGCGGAAATTCATCGGCACAGCTAGCGCGCCAGTCTTTAGTATACCAAAATATATAGGGAGCCACTCGAGGCAGTTCATCAATAAGATAGCCACCTTATCTCCCTTTTTAATTCCTCTGCCAATCAACATATTAGCAAAGCGATTCGCCTTTTCATCAAATACATTCCATGTAATCTCTCTACGATAATGGGACACTGGATTCGGCTCAATCAACTCATATTCCTTCCAAGTCACCCTTCTTTGTTCTTTAATCTCTGGATTAATCTCTACTAAACAAATGTCATCCCCATATAGCTTACAATTGCGTTCGAGTATGTCTGTTATAGGCATGTCCTAGCCTCCTTCTATTGTATAACGAAGTTCTCATTTTTAGAAAACTCCAACATACTTATTTTGCCACACTAAAGTAAAAAAGTAAACTATTTTTTAGGATTTCATAATGGTTTTTACTAAATCCAGATATGTCGACTGCGACGCTTCAAAAATCGTATGAACTCCATACTTTTCCAACACACTGCTTGTGCTTTTACCAATTGAAAAAATTTTGCACTCAGCAGACTCCATTTTCATATATGGCATCATTCGTTCAACACTCGAAGCACAGGTGAAAATAGCCCCATCATACTGTTCTAAATCAATCTCTTCCTCGATATCAACAGCTTCGTTCGTATAGCCTTCCACCTTCCATACAACATCATCTTCCTGGGATCGCTCTGCCAATACTTCATCAAGCGCTTCGCCATGATATTGTTCTGGTATCCAATCGGGACGAATCCCGTATTTTTTCATTTTTCTTCCTGTCTCAGCTCCTACAGCAGCTATCTTCTTACCCGCTAACACGCGTGTATCGAGTCCCATTGCATCGATTTGACGGAAGAATCCTTCCACAGCATTGCGGCTTGTAAACACGAGAACCGTTGCCTCATCAAGCTGCTTTAGCTCAAAGAAATCTTTTTGGAATCGTATCTCCCCCACCTGGATTTCTCGTACTCTGGC
>CAZUGH010000061.1:0-11324 GCA_964619785.1 uncultured Lachnospiraceae bacterium
ATTCCTTCCTATTTCGTCAAAGGAAAGAGAATCGTTTGTGAAAGACGTGGATGTCAACGCGCAGTACAGGAAAAGTCGATACAGACAACAATGGTACCGACAGCAGACGTACTTGCTGGTACACAGGTGGAATCAGGAATTTATCAAGCGGACTATATTCAACTTGGTGAGGAAGATGCACTTATGAATGTGACATTTGACCAGGATGATAGACTGGTGGTTACGACAGAGGATGTTGATGGCAAACAAAAAGCATTTTCTTATGATGTGAAAACAAAAGAGAAGAAAAAGGAAGCGGCTAACCAATCCGCCTCGGAACTAGGCGAACCGTTATCTCCGAAATTTCTTGAAAATGCGTATATGGGCGAATTTGCAATAGCCAACGTAGGTGATATATGCGTTAGCTATAATCGGGTGATGAATAGTAATACAGATGATTACGCAAGAATTTATCGAGATAAAAAGATAGTATATCGTGGTAACCTGATGGAGGGAAGTAATGGATTGACGACAGCGATATCGAAGGATGGAAAATACGTTGCTTTGATTTTTGAGAAATTAGGCGACAGGATGGACTTGCAATTCTACCTAGTTGATATGAGCCAATTAAACAAGAGCCTTAAGCCTACGAAGGATTTGTCTAATCCAGGCCAACTGATTCGTGAAATGAAAGAAAAGTATCATATTGAAGTGTCAATGCCAACAGATAAGGAGTTAAAAGATAAACAAATATCCGCAAAAGCATATAAAAAATCAATGCCAAAGAGTTCAGTAGCAAAAGTATATACGATGCTCAGCTATTTCCCTGAAACTTTTTTTGAACAGTTAGAAAAGGTAAGGGAACAGAATGCGTATGGGCAGTTGCATATTTATCTGACGGACCAGATTCAAACGGGACGGAGCGAGTCGAGTACAGTCGGATTGGCATGTAGAGAATATATGTTGTTAGATGTCAGCGGTGATGACACGGACTTAGTAAAATGTGCTGCACATGAGTTTATGCATGTTCTAGATGATTATATCGTGAGTGAAACGAAGAATCTAAGCAAGTGGAATGAGTATCTTCCCAAAGGAATGGATTATCACTATGGTTATGAGAACTCGCAGGGAAAAGAGTATGATGATGTGGCATATACTACGTAGGATACATCAGGAAAAACAGAGGTGTATTTTGCCAGTAATTATGGAACAACGAGACCAGAAGAAGATAAGGCCACAATCTTTGGATCCATGTTTGAAAATTCATCGGATAGTGTGTATTTGATTCAAGAGAATAAACATTTGCTTAAGAAGGCAAAATATCTAGCAAATGCATTACGCAAGACATTTAGTAGTTTAAATACGGAAGACACTTGGTATTAGGAGAAGTGTCTCAAGTAATAACCATTGACATTATGATAGAAAACCCTATAATAGAAAGAGCGCGCCTTTATGTCGCGCTCTATTAAGTTTGTACAGGAGAGAAGTATGCATTCACTAAAGCCTAAGCTTTTCGGTGTATTGAAGAATTATACACGAAAGCAATTTACGAAAGATGTCATTGCAGGCATCATTGTTGCTATTATTGCCCTACCGTTGTCTATCGCTCTTGCGATTGCGTCGGGTGTTCGTCCAGAACAGGGTCTCTACACTGCAATTTTTGCAGGTTTTTTCATTTCCTTGTTAGGAGGAAGTCGTGTACAAATTGGCGGTCCAACGGCAGCGTTTGTTGTAATCATTTATGGAATCGTCAGTGATTATGGTACACAAGGCTTGATTGTTGCGACGATACTAGCGGGTATTATTATGATTATTCTTGGACTGTGTCATTTCGGTAGTCTGATAAAGTTTGTGCCTTACACCATTACGGTTGGCTTTACGTTTGGTATCGCCATCGGCATCTTCGTGGGGCAATTGAAGGATTTTCTTGGACTTGATATGGGTGCAGTTCCCTCGGATTTTGTAGATAAAATCATTGCGTATAGTAAAAATATAACGTCAACTCACCTACCTACACTTTTGGTTGGAGCGATTTCCCTTGCGATTTTGATTCTGTGGCCAAAAGTGACGGACCGAATTCCGGGTTCGCTGATTGCCATTATTATACCTACCTTGATTGTGTATTTTGGAAAGCTCGATGTTGCGACAATTGGTACGCTCCGTGGAGGAGCTGTAAATTATGTGATTAACAGTTCATTTCCTAGTTTCGCATTGCCATCTGTGAGCTTTGGAATGATTCGAAAGCTTTTGTCACCCGCATTTACGATTGCAATTTTAGCGTCAATCGAATCCTTGCTGTCTTGTGTGGTTTCGGATGGTATGATTGGTAGCAAGCACAAGTCAAATGCTGAGTTGGTTGGCCAGGGCGTTGGGAATATTTTCTCTGGATTATTTGGAGGGATTCCAGCTACAGGCGCAATCGCACGTACAGCGGCAAATGTCAAAAATGGTGGGCGTACACCAATCGCTGGTATGGTTCACTCGATTATGTTACTGCTTGTCTTGCTATTTTTAATGCCACTAGCTTCGCTGATTCCGATGACATCTTTGGCTGCCATCTTGATTATGGTTGCCTATAACATGAGTGGCTGGCGTGATTTCGCACGTCTCGTAAAGAGAGCACCGAAGAGCGATATTGTTGTGCTGGTTGTTACATTTTTACTTACGATATTCTTTGATTTGGTTGTTGCTATCGAAGTGGGAATCGCGATTGCAGTATTGCTTTTTATGAAACGTATGGCAGATGTCTCAGAGGTGCGCGGCTGGGAATATGTTGATGATGAAGATGAAGACCTAAATGACCCAGAGCAAATCGGTCTGCGAATGGTTCCTAAGGACACACTTGTATATGAAATCAATGGACCGATGTTCTTCGGGGCAGCAGATGCATTCTTAGATATTATCCCAACGAAGGAGACGAAGAAAATCATTCTTCGTATGAGAAGCGTGCCTGCCATGGATGCGTCAGGATTACATATTCTTAGTAGTGTGTACGAGCGTTGCCAAGAGCGAGGCATTACCTTAATCTTCTCTCATGTCAATGAACAGCCGCTTCATTCAATGGAGAAATCGGGATTGTATGAGAAAGTAGGGAAGGACAACTTTTGCGGAACAATTGATGATGCGTTGTTACGAGGAAGCCAAATTTAGCAAGAAGTGTGAAAAATTGAATAGAAAATGAAAAATGGAGCTATTGCAAAATGACTGTTTTTTCGGTCAAGAAGTAATAGCTCCTTTTTACGCAAGGTTTGTTTCTTGCCATGTAAGTGTCTGATCATCGATTGGATTAGCTGATACTAATTTATAGGATGGCATCTCACATGTAATATCTTTAAGCGTTCTTTTGCCAATTGTGAAATAGGCTTTTTTCTCACCTAGATATTCATTCTTTCCGGTTATAAGGACGTAAGCCTTTGAAGAGGCATTGACATTATCTTGATAGCTTAGTGCATAGTCAGTACCTTCGGTTAATGATTTATCACCATTTTTTACAGTTATAGCAGGTGTATAGGCCTCACCATTATAAATCATAGGTTCGTCAGAATCAAAGGATATGGTACAATGCTTAAGTCTCGAGGTGTATGCCATATCAGAGGTATCATCACCAAGACTGTTGGTCACCTTACAATAATAATCATTTTCAAGTAAATCACTTGTTGCGTTAGTGATGGATAACGTCTTGGTTTTAGTTCCGCTTAGATTATCGGAATCGGATAGAGCAGTGTCGACGCCGTCTTTGCTACCATACCATTGATATGTGAGGTTGTCACCAGTTGCTTCTACGGTGAAAGAACCGTTTCCGCCCTGAGATAAAGCAATATCTTCTGGCTGTGTTGTAATCAGTGGGCCAGGATCTTCTTTTACAATAATATTCTTTAATGTAACTTCATAACCTGTTGTGACGCAAGTTCCTGTTAAATGAAAACTTAGTCGATAATCCTTCCATCAACTAAAGAAGCTGTGCTTCCACCATATACGAATTCAGCAATATATTTTTTACCAGCTTCTAAAGGAAGATTAGGTAAAAAGAATTCTGTATCAACAGTTCCTGGATTATCAGTGCTGCAAGTTCCTCCGAGATTTTGAGAAACGATGGTATCTTTTCTTTTGAAAGTCCATTTTGGGGGGAAGTCCTTTGAAATAATATTAGAATTATCAATAATCTCAAATCCCATAGCATCATAGGCATTTTGATTAGACCATGTTGGCGCATACGGCAACGTTATCTCTGACGTGGTCGATGCCTCCACCTTTGGCGCATAGTTTGTTAGTGTTGAAACGACTAGTGCAATCGTTACAACGATAGACCATATTTTTTTCGTTTGTCATATATTCCTTTCCTAAATAGTGTGTAAACACCATAATGATAGCATGAATTAGACAAAAATGCACTTGTTTTGTATAAAAAAATCGCCCTATATTCCACTTTTGTTCAAATGAGATATAGGGCGGTTTCGTGTTAATGCTCGGTTAGTATCTTGTGTGAACGGTAAATCCCTCAGAAGCTAAGGACGTAGATGAAATCTTGCGGTCCCAATGAACAGAGGAATTGTAGTTACCCTCAACGACAGTGATAGCATCGTCTGTCTTGGTTAATACAATTACGGAGTGATAACCTCCAATTCGGATATTATCGCCTACCTTGATGTTAGAAAATGTTGAATGTGAGGAGCGGGATTTCTTTGTGCCAAAGACAATGTCGCTCAGTCTTGCTGCGAATCCATAACAACCAGCGCCACCTCCGAAGATGGGCGAGTAATAGGTATCTGCATTGGTCAGTCTCATTCCTTCTGGATAAGTACTACGAAGGGAGTTCAGAATCTGATAGGCAGATTCTTCTGTGACTGTCGGTTGGGGCGGAGTCGGTGTTGCCTGAGGAGTCTGAGGTTTCTGCGTTGCCTGGGGAGCCTGAGGCTTCTGCGTTGCCTGAGGAGTTTGAGGAACTGAGGTTGCCTTTTTCTTTACAGTGACTTTGCAGGTAAGAGTCTTTTTCTTGACCTTTGCTGTGATTTTGGCACTGCCTGCTTTCTTAGCCTTGATTTTTCCTGTTTTACTTACTGTTGCAATTTTCTTGTTGGATGTCTTCCATGTGGCACGCTTAGAGGTGCCCTTTACTTTGAGTGTGTAGGTAGAACCAACGGTAAGGGTTACTTTTTTCTTGTTTAACTTATATGATGCTGCCTCCGTTGGAATCGCAGATTGTATCGGAGATACAATCATGAGAGTGAGGAGAAGTAAAGCTAGTATTCGATATAGTTTTGATTTCATAATGTTTGCCTTTCTTGTTATGTTTTCCCGATCGGTTAATAAAAGTATAGCACATAATATTACGGAAATGTTACAAAAAGTGAAACTACATATAATTTCCAAAGGTGGCGTTGCTTTGATAGAAAATACTGGTAGTTAAAAAACAGATGTGGTAAAATTAAAATAATAAAAATGATATGCGCTTAGAAATGGAGGATACTATGGATTACTTATGGAAAGATAGAAAAAGAACAATTTTTGGATTGCCACTATCATTTACGAAATATGCGTTATCGGAGGATCGATTCTTTGTGGAATCGGGCTTGATTTCGTCAAAAGAGGATGAGGTACGCCTATATCGTATCCTAGATATTTCCCTGTCATGTTCATTAGGACAGAAAATGTTTGGACTCGGCACAATTAAGTGTTGTTCTGGTGATAAGACGTTAGGGGATTTTGAAATTAAGAATATCAAGAAGCCAAGAGAGGTTAAGGAGCTTCTGAGTAGCCAGGTTGAGAAGCAGCGTGATGAAAAGCGTGTTGTTAGTCGTGAGTATATGGAAGATGATGACCATGATGTAGATGATATGGATGTCGATAACTAGTCAGGCTGCGTTTTTGAGATAGCGGATAATATATTAACCCAAGATTGCTTAAAATGTTGATTTGGGTTATAATATTAACCATGAATGAATTTAATTTTTTAGTATCACCAAACGAAATAAGTATGAATATTGTCAAAAGAATGAGGGCGAGGAGAAAGGAGAAGAAAATAACACAGGTTGCACTAAGTAAAGCGGCTGATGTAAGCTTGGGGTCGATTAAGCGTTTCGAGCGAACTGGTGAAATATCATTATCCTCGCTTGTCAAGATTTCTTTTGCGTTAGGATGTGAGGAGGACTTTCAGACTCTTTTCTCAAAAAAGGGATATGCATCGATTCAGGAGGTAATTGATGAACAGATATAAGGCTTTAGATGTGTTAATGGGAGAACGTAAAGTGGGAAAGCTTGCGATTTCATCCAATTATCTCGTTGCATTTGAGTACGATGATGAATGGTTGGAGACGGGTTTTTCAATTAGTCCGTTTTCTCTACCACTTGAAAAAGGCGTCTTGCTGCCCAAGGGATATGATCCTTTTGAGGGGCTTTTTGGTGTGTTTGCAGATAGCCTTCCGGATGGGTGGGGACGTTTGCTAGTTGATCGATTGCTGCTTCGTGAAAAGTTAAATCCACAGGAAGTGGGAAGCCTGCAGCGTCTGGCGATAGTGGCGGCATCTGGTGCTGGTGCATTAACTTATTTTCCGCATTGTGAGTTGCCTGTTCAACCCAAAGCGATATCGCTAGATGAAACGGCAAGAGAATGTGAAAAGCTGTTTTCTACAAACACATCAGATAATTTGGATGAACTATTTTGTTTAGGAGGTTCTTCTGGCGGAGCTAGACCTAAGATTAACTATGAGTGGGAGGGAAGCGAGTGGATTGTTAAATTTCCTTCTTCGATGGATGTAGATAATATTGGTGAACAAGAATATGCTTATTCAGAGTGTGCGATGAAATGTGGTATTGTAGTACCTAAGACTCATTTGTTCGAATCGAAGTGTTGCAATGGATATTTTGCGAGCAAGCGTTTTGACCGAGGAGACGAGGGAAGAAGACATATGATATCTGTTAGTGGTATTTTGGAAACATCACATCGATTACCCAACCTCGATTACAATATCTTAATGAAACTGACAATGCAATTAACACGAGATTTTGAGGAGATAAAACAGTTGTATCGCCGTATGTGTTTTAATGTGTTTGCGCATAATCGTGATGACCATGCGAAGAATTTTTCCTTTCTTTATGATGAGGAAAATCAGCGGTGGATGCTTTCGCCTGCATATGATATGACCTACAGTTATTCAATTGGAGGAGAGCACGCAACAGCGATTAATGGCAATGGAAAGAATCCAGGCATGTCAGAAATATTAGCGGTTGCAAAGAATGCAAAATTAGAGGGTAAGTGGGCAAAAGTGGCAGCATTGGAAATAAAAGAAATTGTAGAGAGCGATTTGAAGAGATATATTAAATAAAGGTTGAATAAACGCGATGTTTTGGCTAATATTAAATTAGAATGAATAATTGCCGAGAGGTGACATGATGAACTATATAACAAGAAGCCTAGAGAGTGTGGTAAATCAAGTTACAAAGGAATACCCCGTTGTTCTTGTAACAGGTCCACGACAAGTGGGGAAGACCACGATGTTGCAAAAATTGATGGAAGGAACGGATAGAAGATATGTTACATTAGCACGTATATTGACCGTGATGTAAAGGCGTTATCGGATTCAATTGATTCGTTGAAGTTTTTAAAATTTATTACTGCCGTGGCTGCTAGATGTGGTCAAATAATTTATTAAAGCGTCTTGTGAAAACCCCGAAGTTATATTTTTATGATACGGGTCTAGTCTGTTATCTGTATGAAGCCTCAACTTAGCGCAGTGGACAGGGATAACTACATTATACCTATCTGGATGATTTAGTATTGGGAGGAGACGAAACTCATATGAAAACTAAAATATTAATTCCAATTTTGGTTATACTATTCGTAGTAACGGGCTGTGCGCAGCCTGACAAGGAGAACAATGATGTGAAAACGAATACCTATGATCAGATTACACAAGAGGAAGCAAAAAATCTGATGGACACAGAGAAGGATTATATTATTCTTGATGTTCGCACGCAGGAGGAATACAAAGAAGAACATATTAAGGGAGCAATCTGTATTCCGAATGAAACGATTGATGCTTCTGTTTCCAATACGCTTAAGGACAAGGACCAGTTGATATTAGTGTACTGTAGGAGCGGCAATCGCAGTAAGCAAGCGGCTGACAAATTAGTGAATTTGGGTTACAGCAATATCAAAGAATTTGGTGGTATCAATACATGGACTTATGAAAAAGAGTAGATGAATACATTCAATTGAGGAAAGGAGTGAGGTGCAAGATGGAGATTCGCGTTTTACAGTATTTTCTCGCAGTGGTTCGTGAAGAAAGTATTACCAAGGCTGCAGATTACTTGCACATTACACAACCCACATTAAGTCGGCAGATGGCTGGATTAGAGGAAGAAATGGGTGTGAAGCTATTTGAACGTGGAATGAGAAAGATTTCATTGACCAATGAGGGCCTTTTGCTTAGAAGAAGGGCGGAAGAAATTCTGCGGCTTGTTGACAAAACGCAACATGAGTTAGTTGAGCAGGAAGAGCAGGTGGAAGGAAAGATAACCATTGGGTGTGGTGAACTTGCTTCTGTACGCTATATAACAGATTTGATTGACCCGTTTTTATTATAATTGGTATCTCACAAATAAGAAGCAAAGAACCAGTTGGATTTTATACGGGCGAAAAACCACCGAAAAAAGAGCAACTTTTGGATATGGGAGTATGGAATAAAAAACATGGATGTATGTGGATTGTCTACGGGTTGTTAATCATCGTCATTTAAAAAAGAAGTATTATAGATAGCATGAAATTCCGGTTTCTTGAGGAGGCAACGTGGCGACATTGTGTTAAATCTGACAAGAAAGTATCGGGATGTGTCAGATGTCATTGAAGTCCTGACCTGGATTTATAATCGTGGCATCGAAAACTACGAATGGAATGTGTTTCGCAGTACGAAATTACCTGACGCAATCATATCTGAATTTAGGCAAGGAAGTAAATTTTCAATGCGGTTAAAGAAAGAGTCAATAATTCGAATTTGGAGGAAGAAAGAAACTTACAATGAAAGAGTATAAGATAGATTGTAATAAACGAGAAAAAGCAGAAATTCAAATGGGTTGCACTTTTTGCGAAAATGGCATATTTTCAGAGATGATTATGAATATTACTAACTATCAAGAGAAGACGCAGCCTATAGAAAATATCGAATATAAATTTTATAGCGGAGATATTAGTTTACTGAAGAATATAGTTGCCTTGGTTGATGCTGATTGGGTACAATACTTTAGTGAAAACATATTGGTTTTTTGTGGATATGCTGGGCAGGAACCGATTTCGTTTTGCATAATAAACGTAAATGCAGATTGTATTTTAGAAACATCCAATGAGAGAATCGGCGCAATTGGCTGCGTTGGCACTGTGCCCCAATATAGGAAACAGGGAATCGGCCTCAGAATGGTTGATTTGGCGACACTCTATTTAAAAAATGAAGGGTGTGATTTATCCAGTATATCATATACCCATATTGACAAATGGTATCGCAAACTTGGTTATCAAACATATGCAAGATTTGCCCTCTGATAATCTGATTCAATCAGCAATTCATTTATGCAATATGAAGTTATTTCAGAAAACTGTTTACTTTTTGAAATAAAGAGATTACAATTTAATATATATTTCAAAAAGGAGAATTTCAATGAATCGATCAGGAGAATGGGTAAGCAACTTGGATGGAGATGCACAATACAAATCTTTTAAGCCTGCTGTTTTACCACCAAATCCGATATTAGACATAGGTAGCGATATGGTGAAAAAATTAGTAGAAGCAAATCGGGAACTGGTGAAGTTGGATACAGCTTCGAAATTGATACCAAATGTTGAGCTGTTCATCTCGATGTATGTACGTAAAGAAGCTCTTATTTCTTCTCAGATTGAGGGGACTCAATGTACTTTAGATGATGTGCTTGACCCTGGCTCGGATAAGACGGTCAATTTGGATGTTATCGATGTGATTAATTATGTGAGTGCATGTACCTATGCATTGGAAAGAATTAAGGAGTTCCCTTTATGTGGACGATTATTTAGAGAGATACATGAGAAATTATTATCCGGTGCCCGAGGACAAGAAAAAAATCCGGGAGAATTCAGAAGATCACAAAACTGGATTGGTGCAACCAATTGCTCTTTGTTAGAAGCTAGATACATTCCTCCGAATGTGGAAGACATGAAACAAGCTATGTCAGATTTGGAGAAATATATGAATGAAGTGGATGATTATGACCCGCTGATTAGAATTGCTTTGATTCACTATCAATTTGAAACGATACATCCATTTTTAGATGGGAATGGGCGTGTTGGTCGATTGATGATTTTGCTTTATTTAGTTGAGCAAGGTTTACTGAATAAGCCGGTTATATACATTTCCTATTTTTTGAAGAAAAACCAGGTGGAGTATTACGACCGGATTTCAGAAGTAAGAAGAAATGGCAACTATGAGCAATGGGTAATATTCTTTTTGGAAGCAATATCTGAGGCCGCAAAAGATTCTCTACTGACGATAGAAGCTTTGGCAAAACTCCATGATAAAAATATAGAAATTTTACCGAAAACAACTCGAAAAAAAGATAATGTGAGAACGCTTTTTAATCATATTGAGCAGTACCCCATTATTGATATCAAAAAGACATCGATTGCGTTAGAATTAAGTTACAATACTGTATCAACGGCTGTCAACAAATTGGTTGGTGTTGGGATTTTAAAAGAAACGACGAATGCATCCAGAAATCGTGTGTTTGTGTATGAAGAGTATTTGAGTATTTTGAGAAAAGATACCTAGGCTTAAAACCGCACACAAATTGGAAGTTGGAGGGAAACAATGTTAATAGATTTTAATGAAACAAAGGAAATAACTATACCAGGAATGAACAAGGGAGGTTTCATAATGAATCAGGATCCTTTCAAAGAATATTTCATACAAAAAGAACCAGATAAAAAGATAAAGGGGTAGCATAAAACAAGTCCTCCTTACCTAGATTTCCCGTAAGAGATTTCTATGTACCCAAACATAAAAACTGGTCTGGGTATTTTTAATCGGAGGTCACAGTCCCCCAGAGAAGACTAACCGCCTACCGCTATTGGTAGCACCTAATATTGTTATGACAAATATACGTTCTAAAATCAAGAGTGAAAGATAACTTCTGGTTTGGTGAGCAGACAACTTAATGGTTGGCTGCTTTTTACTTGCCATTCATTTCTCTGACTGATACAATCCACATAGTCAAATTCTGCACGTTCCTGTACAGTCATCCGACAGGCCTTCTCCCTGACGGAATCATTGTCCCGATGAACGAAGGAACACGCATATTGATATAACGGAGCAGGGCTAGAATATTCA
>CAZUGH010000062.1:0-11068 GCA_964619785.1 uncultured Lachnospiraceae bacterium
CGTCCTTGTCGATAGAAATCGCGGATGATAACATCTTTCTTTTGAGGATACCATTTGTCCTGCGCCCATTTTGGAAAAGAGAGCAGGGATAATTGCAATCGTTTCGAGACCGTTACACCAATTGCAACATTGATTATCATACCAGCGAGTAAGGTATATCCAAAACTCAGCATTGAGCCAGAGCCTAGTATCATTAGAATAATTGCAACAATTGCTGTGGTTATATTGCCATCGAGGACGGAAGTGAATCCGTTCTTGTAGCCACGTTTGACCGCGGTATGTATCAAGCATCCATTTTTTAATTCTTCTGAGATACGTTCAGAGATGATAATGTTCGCATCAACTGCCATTCCCAGCGAAAGTATAATACCTGCAATACCAGGAAGTGTCAGTGTGAACTGCGGTATAGACAAAGTTAAAAGCTGCAATGTCATCTGAAGAACAAGTGTGATGCATGAAATGATACCGGGTAGTCGATAGGTATAAATCATAAATACACAGACAATGAAAAAGGCGATGAGTCCTGCTGCCACCATGACGGATAACGCACTACTGCCAAGTGTAGGACTAATTGTGCTGAAGCTTGTAGTCGATAGTGAAAATGGTAAGGCACCGGCGTTAATCTTATCTGATAGGGCTTTGGCTTCATTGTAGTTTGCCATTCCAGAGATGCTTGCTTCACCACCTGAGATTTCGTCTTCTACGGTAGGACTAGAAATCTCCTGACCATCCATATAGATGGACATGGTCTGCCCAATCAGGCGGCCGGTAGCCTCTTTGAATTGTTTGGCACCTTTTGCATCAAACCGAAGTGCCACAACATATTCATCAAGTGCGCCTGTGTTTTGATGCTGTACGGAACTGCTAGCGACATTTTTGCCTTCAATTAATACGTTGCCATCAGGATCACGGAAGGAGAGCTGCGCCATGTCGCCTAATTCAGAGATGGCGTCTTCTGGCTTGAAATTGGCTTCATCGGATTTCCATGGGAAGCGTACAATAATGTATCCAGCGTCCTTGTCAATCGTTACTTCGCGGTCAGTGATGTTTTGAAAATCCAGTCTGGATTCAAGAACTTCACGTGCGGTCTCAAGTTGCTTAGGGGTGGCTTTCGCTTTCAGACCATCTGGCTCAAAAACTGCTTCTACACCACCACGGATATCAATACCAAATCGCATATTTTGTATTCCTTTTACTTTACTGCCGGCACCAAAGATGGCAATAAAGAGAAAGAATAAAATGCCTGCGATTATTATAGTTAATAATCTTTTACCTGGTTTCATATTCAATTCCTCGATTCTTTTATTGAAAATGGGCACAGTAATAGCGTTAAATGTCCATTTTTCGTTCATAGGGTATCTTATAAGAAAAGAATACGAGGGCGTATCTTGCCGTCGGTACGATGAATATAGCGAATCATATGGAGTGTCGATGAAATGACTCCACATAGAATAAGAATTGAGAGCGTGTATAGCAGACTAGAAAAGCTAAACATCTCCACAATGATAGATAATAAGAGTCGATATGCAAAACGATTCGACTTTTCGGATAGAGACTTCAGGGTCTGTGATGAACGTGTAATGCTGTTCATAAGCAAATCCAAACTTGGAGATAATGTGTCACCATCCGCTAATGTAGCAGCACTAGACTGTCCTGATGCAAATGATATCATGTGAGATGGTGCTACATTTGAGCCAAGGAAAATGAAGAATAACGAACAAAGCAGTATCACTGCTACCGTCTGCTTATGTCTTGTCTTCATGTCATCACCTGCTCTCGTTCATTGTCTCTATCATCAAAATAACAAATCTTGCAGCGAATGTCAACACATAAGGTCACAATAAATTCACATTAAAAGGATTGATTTATAAAACAATAAGAATTATAATAACCCTATGCTAGAAAAAGCCTATTTTATAGGAATGGACAGAGAAAGGACTAATTAGAATATATGAACCCTAACGATATGAAGAATGACCTTGATAAGAAGAAACGAAAGCGGACGAATATAATTATTTGTGTAGTTGCTGCGCTGGGAGCATTCTTGTTAGTTACGTTTTTAAATGATCAATTAACAAGAAGTACACAAAAGGAGATTAGCTATAGCAAGTTTATCTCGATGGTGAAGAATGACGAGATTGAGAAGATTCAATTTAAGTCGAATATGATATATATTCAACCGAAGAAGAAAGAACGAGTTGCCCTGTTTAACGTGACTTATTATACCGGTTATGTGAATGATGAGGAACTGGTTCAGGAGTTAAAGAAGACGGACATTGAGTTCAGTGCGGATATCCAGAGTGATGGATATGGCATACTAGATATTTTCCTTACTTATATCCTGCCAATTGCGTTGGTATGGGGCGTGTTCTGGTTTGTTTTGCGCTCCGCAACGAAAGGTGGCGGTATGGGTGGCATGATGGGCAATGTTGGTAAGTCCAATGCCAAGATGTATGTTGAGAAGTCGACGGGAGTGAATTTCCGAGATGTGGCTGGCCAAGAGGAAGCGAAGGAATCGCTTACTGAGCTGGTGGACTTTTTGAAGAATCCGGATAAATATAAGCGAATTGGTGCGAGACTGCCAAAGGGTGCGCTGTTAGTGGGTCCTCCTGGTACTGGTAAGACATTACTTGCGAAAGCTTTGGCTGGTGAGGCAAGCGTACCATTTTTCTCATTATCAGGTTCTGATTTTGTTGAGATGTTTGTCGGTGTCGGTGCATCACGTGTTCGTGATTTGTTTAAGCAGGCACAGAGTATGGCACCTTGTATTATATTTATTGATGAGATTGATGCGATTGGTAAGAGCAGAGATAGCCAATATGGTGGTGGCAATGACGAACGTGAGCAGACATTGAATCAGTTGCTGTCTGAGATGGATGGATTTGATTCGTCGAAGGGTATTGTGATTCTTGGTGCTACGAACCGTCCGGAAGTGCTTGATAAGGCACTGCTTCGACCAGGACGTTTTGACCGACGTATCATCGTTGAGAAGCCTGATTTGAAGGGACGTATTGATATATTGAAGGTGCATTCCCATGACGTTTTGATGGATGACAGTATTGATTTAGAAGAGATTGCATTGGCTACATCAGGTGCTGTTGGTGCTGACCTTGCTAATATGGTGAATGAGGCTGCGATTATGGCAGTCAAGAATGGCAGAAGTGTTGTGAATCAGTCAGACTTGTTTGAGTCTGTTGAGGTGGTATTGGCTGGTAAGGAGAAGAAAGACCGCATCCTTGGTAAGGAAGAGAAGAAGATTGTGGCATTCCATGAGATTGGTCATGCCTTGGTTACTACTCTTTTGAAGCATTCGGAGCCAGTTCAGAAGATCACGATTGTTCCTCGAACGATGGGAGCTTTAGGATATGTTATGCAAGTACCAGAGGAAGAAAAGTACTTGATGAAGAAGGATGAGATTATCGACCGTATTGTGACACTGTTTGGTGGACGTGCTGCGGAAGAGGTTGTATTTGATACCGTGACAACGGGTGCTTCGAACGATATTGAGAAAGCAACGTCCCTGGCTCGTTCCATGGTGACTCAGTATGGTATGTCAGATAAGTTTGGACTGATTGAACTCGAGTCGACACAGAGTCGTTATCTAGATGGCCGTACTGTGATGAACTGCGGTCAGGCGACAGAGAGTGAGATTGATCAGGAAGTGATGAGCATATTGCGTAAGTGTTACGAACGTGCTCATGAATTGGTTGAGGCGAATCAGGAGGTTCTTGGTAAGTTAGCAGAACACCTTGTGAAGAAAGAGACGATTACAGGTAAGGAATTTGTCTCGATTTATGAGGAGATTACGGGAATCAAGCTTGAGAAACGTAAAAGTGAGAAAGAACTGTTAGAAGAGAAAGAGTTATTAGAGGAAAAAGAAGATGAAGTATAAGGTTCTCGTTGTTGATGTTGATGGAACCCTTGTGAATAGTGAAAAGCAGATTACAGCACCGGTATGCGATGCTATGATTGCTGTACAGGAGGCCGGAGTGAAGGTTGTTATCGCTTCCGGCCGTTCTGTACTTGGTGTTATGTTGATGGCAGATCAGATTCATCTGAGGGATTATGGTGGCTATATCTTAACATGTAATGGAGCACGGATTACCAATGTGACGACAGATGAGATTATCTATGATGTGTGTTTGCCGGGTGAACTGATTCCAGAGATTCATCAATTTGCGAAGGATCATGATATCAATATCATGACATATTATAATAATCAGATTGTGGCGGAGACGACAGAGTGTCCTTATATTAATTTAGATGCGACAGGCTGCCAGATACCAATTCATAAGGTTGATGATTTTACAAAAGAAGTTGTATATCCTGTCAATAAGTGCTTGCTTACTGGTGATCCAGAGCGGATGGTGGCGATTGAGCAAGACGGCGTTCGTCAGTTTGAAGGACGGATTAGTGTTTATCGTTCGGAGGGCTTTTATCTTGAGATGATGCCACTTGGTATTGATAAGGGTGTAGGACTGAACAAATTATTAGAACATCTAGGCTGTACAACGGATGAGATGATTTGTTGTGGAGATGGGTATAATGACATCTCGATGATTCAGCTTGCCGGTTTGGGAGTGGCGATGGCAAACGCATCACAGGAAGTGCGTGAATGCGCTGATTATGTGGCACCATCTTGTGATGAAGATGGATTATGTCAAGTTGTGAAGGAATTTATCCTGCCATTGTAAGTGTGGAGGAATGTATGTTTAATCTAGAAGAAGAATTGAAGAAACTGCCGGCAAAACCCGGTGTGTATCTTATGCATGACAAGAGTGATACAATTATATATGTTGGTAAAGCAATTAGCCTGAAGAATCGAGTGAGACAGTATTTTCAGGCTAGTCGTCATGTTACACCCAAGATTCAGAGAATGATTGATCAGATTGCTTATTTTGAGTATATTATTACGGATAGTGAGCTAGAAGCATTGGTCTTAGAGTGCAATCTGATTAAAGAGTATAGCCCTCGATACAATACGATGTTGAAGGATGGCAAGAGCTATCCTTTTTTGAAGGCTACGATTCATGAGGAATATCCAAGACTTGTGTTTTCACGTCAGATGAAACGTGATAATGCGAAGTATTACGGTCCCTTTATTAGTGGCAAGGCAATTCGGGATACCATCGATGTGTTGAGCAAGGTGTATCATCTGCGGACTTGTAACCGTGCATTGCCACGTGATATCGGAAAGGATAGACCTTGCCTGTATTATCAGATGAAACAGTGCAAGGCTCCCTGCCAGGGATATATCTCGGCAGAAGAGTATAGACAGAATTTTGCGAAAGCTTTGAGCTTTTTGGAAGGAAATCAAAAATCTATTTTAGATGAGTTGCATCGTCAGATGGATGAGGCCGCTGAGAATATGGATTTTGAGGAGGCAGCAGTCTATCGTGATTATATTCAAAGCTTGACGATGATATCACAACGACAGAAAATCACGTCTGAAGAGCGCGAGGACCGAGATATTATTGCAATGGCACGAGATAAGGATGAGGCTGTCGTTCAGGTGTTTTTTGTACGTGATGGTAAAATAATTGGTAGAGAACATTATTACCTGACAGGTGTGGCAGATGAGCCCGAAGAAGCTGTGTTATCCGCTTTTTTAAAGCAGATGTATGCGGGAACTCCGTATATTCCAAAGGAGTTATTCATGGAGACGGAGCCAGATGATATGGAATCGATTCTTAAATGGCTAGCAGGAAAACGAGGCAGCAAGGTGTATCTGCGTGTTCCAAAGCGTGGCAACAAGGAACGGTTGATGGAACTAGCCAAGAAAAATGCAAGGTTGATACTTACGCAAGATGCCGAGAAGTTAAAGAGGGAGCAGGCAAGAACAACAGGGGCGATGAAGGAATTAGGTGATTGGCTTGGCTTGTCGGTTAATCGAGTAGAGTCTTTTGATATATCGAATATTAATGGATTTGAGACAGTTGGTTCGATGGTTGTCTATGAGAATGGTAAGCCGAAGAAGAATGATTATCGTAAGTTTCGTATCCGTTCGGTAACAGGTCCCGACGATTATGGCTCGATGGAAGAGATGCTGACAAGGCGTTTTACACATAAGGATCGCCATGGAAGTGACCAATTTGATGCGTTTTCTATTTTCCCTGATTTGATTCTTATGGATGGTGGTAAGGGACAGGTAAATGTATGCGAACGTGTTTTAGAGAATTTGGGGGTTCATATTCCGGTCTGTGGCATGGTGAAGGATGACCACCATCGAACGAGAGGACTTTTTTATCAAAATGATGAGATTCCGATTGATACTCATAGCGAAGGGTTTCATCTCATCACTAGAATTCAGGATGAGACGCATCGTTTTGCCATCGAATATCATCGCTTGCTTCGTTCAAAGGGTCAGGTTCATTCGATATTAGATGAGATACCGGGAATCGGGACGGGTAGACGTAAGGCTTTGATGAAGTATTATGAGTCTCTTGAGAAGATACAAAATGCAACTGTGGAGGAATTGAGATTGGTTCCTTCTATGAATGAAAAAGCCGCGCAGTCGGTAGCAGACTTTTTCCAAAAGAGTAAGGAGAAACAAAAAGAGTGAGTGAATTTTTGCCTATTTCAAGAAAAGATATGAAGAGAAGAGGCTGGAAGCAGTGTGATTTTGTATATGTCATCGGAGATGCTTATGTCGATCATTCTTCATTTGGACCGGCGATTATCAGCCGGCATTTAGAAGCTCATGGATATAAAGTGGGTATTATCTCGCAACCGGATTGGAAGGACCCTCAGAGCATTGCGCGATTGGGCGAACCGAGATTAGGATTCTTGGTAAGTAGTGGCAATATGGATTCGATGGTGAATCATTATACCGTTGCGAAGAAACACCGGAAAATGGATGCTTATACACCGGGTGGAGTGATGGGAAAACGTCCAGATTATGCGACAGTAGTTTATTGCAATCTGATACGTCGTAGTTTTAAGGAAATGCCTATTATCATTGGTGGCATCGAGGCTAGTTTGCGCCGTTTAGCTCATTATGATTATTGGTCAGACCGCGTGAAGCATTCTATTTTGATGGATTCGGGTGCAGATTTGATCTCGTATGGAATGGGCGAGAGGAGTTCGCTTGCTATCGCTGAGGCATTAGATAGTGGGATGGATGTGAAGGATATTACGTTTATTCCAGGCACGGTTTATCGGACGCGCGAGCCTGAGAATGTATATGAAGGAATCATGCTTCCGTCTTTCGAAGAGGTAAAAGCGGACAAAAGAAAATATGCCAAGAGTTTTATGACACAATATGAAAATACAGATCCATTTACAGCGAAACCATTGATTGAGACATATCCGCATCAAGTATATGTAGTGCAAAATCCACCGTCAGAACCTTTGACACAGATAGAGTTTGATGATGTTTACCGTTATCCCTATATGAGAACTTATCATCCGTCTTATAAGGCGCTAGGTGGGGTGCCGGCAATCGATGAGATTCAGTTTAGCCTTACGAGTTGTCGAGGTTGCTATGGTGGCTGCAATTTCTGTGCACTTACATTTCATCAGGGACGAATTGTTCAGGCGAGAAGTCATGAAAGTATATTAGAAGAGGCGCGTGAGATAACCAAATCGGATTCGTTCAAGGGCTATATTCATGATGTAGGTGGACCGACAGGAAATTTCCGTGCACCATCTTGCGAGAAACAGTTGACGAAAGGGGTTTGCAAAGACAAGCAGTGTTTGTTCCCGAAACCATGTAAGAATCTCAAGGTTGATCATAAGGATTATGTATCCTTGTTAAATAAGCTTAAGAAACTTCCTAAGGTCAAAAAGGTATTTGTACGCTCAGGAATACGATTTGACTATGTGATGGCAGATTCAGACAATACATTCTTAAAGGTGTTATGCCAGGATCATATCAGTGGACAGCTCCGAGTTGCACCAGAACATGTGGCTGATAAGGTGCTTCATGCGATGGGTAAGCCTGAGAATAAAGTATATGAGGCATTTCTGAAGCGGTACGAGAAAGTAAATGGTGGTAAGAAGCAATATGTTGTTCCTTATCTTATGTCATCACATCCGGGTTCTGATCTGAAGGAAGCAATACAGTTAGCAGAGTATGTGAGAGATTTAGGATACATGCCAGAACAGGTTCAGGATTTTTATCCGACTCCATCAACGATATCTACCTGTATGTATTATACGGGACTTAATCCACGAACGATGAAGCCAATTTATGTACCGAAGAGCCCTCATGAGAAGGCAATGCAAAGAGCATTGATTCAATATCGCGACCCCAAGAATTATAAGCTTGTCAAGGAAGCTTTGATAAAAGCAGGAAGAGAAGACTTAATTGGATACGATAAGAAGTGTCTCGTTGGATTTCGACCAGGTAAGAAACAGAGTAGAAAATAGAAAAAGGGCGCACCGATATGTTAAATGATGATTTAATATGTCGGTGCGCCCTTTGCTGTATAGTTATTTATGCTTGCCACAGAGAATCCCGTTTAATTTGGATGGCAGTATAAGCGAGGAATCATCTGTAGTTGCTTCTTCTTTTTTCTGGAGATACACACGAGTGATAATCTTGTCAGCAGGACAGCGTTCGTTGGCTAGTCGATTGGAGTCTGTACAGATATTACATTTAACATGACAGTCACAATTCTCAGTTGGAACGGAGCCTACAGCAAAGTATTCTTTCTTGACACAAGAACCGCCCTCGGCGACATTGCATAAACCAGAGACGGCAAGCTTGCCACATTTAGTACAAATCTTGGCTGATACGATGGAGTCTGGACGAATGAAGTTGGTTTTGTCAAATCCCTTATTGATTTTCTCCATGATGGTTCGCCAAATTTCTTTATGATAGGTGGTAGAGGACTGTGTTTTATTCTGATCATATCCACCCCAGATTCCTGCGGTAAGGTATGGTGTATAGCCAACGAACCATAAATCTTTGTTACTAGAGGTTGTTCCTGTCTTACCCGCAACAGGCATCTTGATTTTTTTCCATTGAAGAAGTTTGCCACTTCCTATCTTGATAACATCTTTCATGGCACTTGTGAGGAGCCATGCAGTCGAATCTTTCATGACCTGTTTAGCAGTTGGTTCATTTTCTAATAGGACATTGCCATTGTGGTCAATAATCTTAGTATAAAAAGATGCATTATTATATACACCGTTGTTTGCAATGGTAGCGAAAGCGTTTGTTAATTCTAGATTTGACACTCCTTTTGTTAATCCGCCAAGTGCCATTGGAAGCGCAATGTCGGTATAGGAGTTTCCTTTGGAGTCGGTCATGTTCTCAACGAGAGATGTGAATCCAAGGTTGAGCAGGTAGTCATAACCAATCTTAGGAGTAACTTGCTCGAGAGTCTTGACCGCAATAATATTCATGGAGTTATAGATTGCTTCACGCATCGAAGTAAGACCACGATATCCGGTCTTGTACCAGTTCTTCACAAGCCGTTTGGTGCCAGGATAATAATATTTTGTATCATCTTGCACAGAGGCTAGTGTCATACCTGAGGTATCAAGCGCAGGCAGGTAGGTGGATAAAATCTTGAAGGTGGAGCCAGGCTGTCGGTAGGATTCGGTAGCACGATTGTAGGTACGACTACCCGTCTTAGAACCACGTCCACCTGATAAAGCTTTGACATATCCCGTTTTCTGATCCATTAAGACAAAAGAGGTTTGTGGTTGAATCAGAAAGCTTTTTACTTCACCACTTATGACATCTTTGCCTTTGGTTTTTGCTTCTTTAAATCGTTCAATGTAGGGCGTTGCTTGTTTGGTATCTGTATAGTAAATACTGAATGGTATATTTTTACGCGCGAAATAAGATTCCATATCCTGTTGAGAATAGTGTGATTCAGTTCCGTCACTATGTTTGACAGATAGCTGATAGGACAACTGTTTCGTGGAATCGGCAGGATAATACTTCGGATCATTAATAATCTTATCGCATGTACTCTGCATAGAGGAATCCTGTGTTGTGTAGATTTTAAGACCACCCCGGTAAAGTGCATTATAGGCTTGCGTCTCAGTATAGCCAAGCTTTTCTTTCATATCTTTTAAGACTTGATCAATCATGGCATCGGTAAAATATGATGTTATTGTCTGATCATTTTTGGACTTTTCTTCATTTACTAACTCAATTCGGCCATAAACATCATCGGCCAATGCATCCTCATAATTCTTAGTTGTGATATATCCTTGGTCTTTCATATAAGTTAGAACTGTAAGCCGCTTTTTACTATTCGCGGCTGGGTGAGTAATTGGATTATAGGCAGAAGGGTTCTGCGTAATGCCGGCGAGTACGGCTGCTTCTGACAATGAGAGCTCGGCAACACTTTTATTGAAATAACGCTTGGAGGCAGCTTGTACACCTAATGTATTTTGACCTAAATTAATTGTGTTTAAGTAATACTCCATAATCTGTTCTTTGGTAAGACGCCTTTCAAGCTGTATGGAAAGATACTGTTCTTGTACCTTTCTTCTGAGCTTGCTAACAAATGTTGTTTCTTGTCCACCGTTAAATACCTGGTTCTTAAGCAACTGCTGCGTCAGAGTACTAGCTCCTTGGTTAAAGTCACCCCCAGATAGTCCGGTGAAAAATGCTCTCAGAATTCCTTGGGCATCAATTCCTTGATGACTCCAGAAGCGTTCATCTTCGATTGCGACAAAGGCACTGCGAAGATCTGTTGGAATCTGATCGAGAATGACATACTCACGGTTGGCATCTTTACCAACGAGTGTCTGAATTGCGTTGCCAGTATTGTTATAAACGGTTGTAGCATATCCGTTCGGAACAACATTGATTGCTTCGATGGATGGAGCAGTATCGACTAGACTATGAATCACACCGTATGCGATAGACCCACCAGCGAAGAAAGCGACGAAAGCACCTAAAAATAATATGCGGTAGATATATACTAGTATCTTATGTGAAATCCGAGTACGCGGCGATGTGAGTTTGTCATCACGTTGCTGCGTGTTTTTGAAACTATAATTCATGGGAGTTCCTCATTTCTATTATAAAGGAAAATTTGTTTTCATGTATAGATTATCAGTATAACAAAAAAGATGAAAAAATACAACCAAATAGAAGTTT
>CAZUGH010000063.1:0-11052 GCA_964619785.1 uncultured Lachnospiraceae bacterium
CGCATAATTACAGGGCTACAGGGATTTTTCACCCACAACTATCCCCGAAGAGCCATATATTTACCAATTTAAATACATTGTCATTATCTAGTTTAATCGGTACCTTAACTTCGTTACCCTGTTCATCTAGAATATCAGAACCATCATCATTCTCGGCCACAACATCTAACTTGAACGCACTCATCAAATCCATTTCTAGATTCGTAAGAGAGCTCATACTCTCAATATCTAAGTCCTTGCACAACTGCTCAACTTCAACACCTGTCAAGTTGGCAAGGAATGTCATCGCATCCTTCACGCCAAGAGATAAAGCTCCCTTTTTGTACTTGATATTAGTCACATAAGCCATTGGCTTCTCGTTCACTGCCATGGATATATCTAAATCAAAGTCATCAAATCCATTCATTGTTCCCTTGAAATTCACCGCCAGCTTAACTGTCTCATCCATTAATCCAGTTGCTTACAACTCTTTCATAAACTTCTCTTGATCCGTAATAAAATCTGCGAAAATCAACATGGCCACGCCACCAATGTACATCTGCTGGTTCTTTGCCTCAACATTAATTGTCGCATCTACCTTTGCATCCCCTAGATTACTTAGGCTCTGCAGTTTCTGAAAATACGTCGTACTTTCTGCATTACTCTTAGCTACTACTGGTGTTCCTGCCATCATCGTAATGGTAAGCGCAAACACGAGAAGCATTGCAATTTTTCTTTTCATCTTCATCATATCATCCTTTCGTTTGTTAGATTGTAAGTTTACCATCTGTCATTATACCCGTATTTTCGACATTTTTCTAGGAAAATCATTAAAAATCTATACGAGTTCCCATATCGTTCCTTCTCGGGTGTCCTTAATCGCAACGCCCTTGGCAAGCAATTCATCACGAATTGCATCTGCCGTCTGAAAGTCTTTTGCCTTTTTTGCTTCTTTGCGCTCTTCAATCTTCGCTAATACATATGTCTCTAAATCTGCGTCAACCGCCTTTGTTCCCAGCGCTTTCGCAGCTTCTACTAAATTCAATGCCAACACCTGGTCCAAGTCATTCAATAGATATACCTTCGTAGCGTCATTGGTGTCCGCTTTCAATACATCATAGAGAACGGAGATTCCCAGTGAAGTATTGATGTCATTGCCCATGCCATCTTCGAATTTCTTCTGAAACTCAGCAACGACCGCCTCGTCCACTGACTCAGTAGAATCTATTTCAAGTCCCGCGATTCTCTTTATCAGTTTATCATAGGCATTCACCGCATTGTCTAGTGCATCATAGGAAAACATCAATGGTTTCCGGTAATGAGACTGTAGGCAGAAGAAACGATAAACCACAGGATTATATCCCTTCTCTTCTAATAGCGATACTGTCAAGAAATCCCCCTTGGACTTGCTCATTTTCCCTGTCGCATCATTAAGATGAAGTACGTGGAACCAGTAATTACACCACTTATGTCCGAGATATGCCTCGCTCTGCGCAATCTCGTTTGTATGATGTGGAAATGCATTGTCAATTCCGCCACAATGGATATCGAGTTTACCACCAAGGTGCTTAATGCTAATGCTAGAGCACTCGATATGCCAACCAGGATAACCAACGCCCCATGGACTCTCCCACTTTAGCTCCTGGTCATCAAACTTAGACTTCGTAAACCAAAGAACGAAATCCGCCTTATTTCTCTTGTTCTCATCTTCTTCGACGCCCTCACGAACTCCGACATTTAAATCTTCTTCATTCTGATTATTGAAAACGTAATATTCATCAAGCTTTGACGTGTCAAAATAAATATTACCACCCGCTTCATATGCATATCCCTTCTCCATCAGAGAAGCCACCATATGAATGAAATCATCAACACAGTTCGTCGCTGGTTCTACAACGTCAGGTGTCTTAATATTAAGCTTTTTACAATCCTCGAAAAAAGCATCGGTATAGAACTTAGCAATCTCCATCACCGACTTATGCTCACGTTTCGCACCCTTGAGCATCTTATCCTCACCTGTGTCAGCGTCACTTGATAAGTGCCCAACATCCGTGATATTCATCACTCGCTTCACATCATAACCCGCATATCGCATGTATCTCTCGAGCACATCTTCCATAATATAACTTCTAAGATTTCCGATATGGGCAAAATGATACACCGTAGGTCCACATGTATACATGGCAATCTTGCCAGGTTCATTGGGAACGAATTCTTCTATATTTCTTGTAAGAGTATTATATAGGTTTAATTTAAGCATAATTAACAACCTTTCTGTCTGAAATTTTTCTTAGTATAACACAAAAATTAGATTCCATAAACATATCGAATGAAAATTCTTCGAATAAACGGCATTTTCTTGTATAGTCTTCGAACAATCAACTTGCGGCTCTGGGAAAATGCTTTCTGTTCCTGTGCTTCCATCTCATCTCCACCGAATTGTGCCTTGAGTAGATTCGTTACAAATGGCTCAACGACTTCACTTTCAAGTCCTGTCACCACTGCCAATTGTTCGATGTAATCCGCACTTGACTGATCCTTAAATGTCACTTGATAATAACGAAGGAATGGCACAATATGCAAGTAGCTACGAATGATTCGATTTCGTCGATTTGACCCAATCATTCCACGATTGTATAACATCTTACGAAGCATATATTGACCTTGAATCAATAAAACTGCTGCCAATACATACAACACAATCTTCCATACTAATGGAAGCTTTCGACTCGATGCTCCGTCTGCTGACACAGCGGCACCCGTTGCAGAACTTCCTTCCTCTTTGATGTCATCAAAGTCCATCTCTTCCTCTTCGCTACTACCTGTTTCTTCGGAGTCAGATTGTGTCTCCTCCTCTTGAGGCGTGTCCTCCTCAGGCTCTTGGGTCGCCACCGCCATCGGATCTTCACTTTCCTGCTCCTGTGGTTCTTCTGTCTCTTGTGGCTCTATTGTCATCTCCGGTTCCGCTTGTTCTGGCTCCTCCTTCTCCTCTGGCGCCAGCCCTGCAGATTCATTATTTATCATACCTGGTGTCACCTCAACAGGCACCCAGCCAAAGTCATCACGGAAAATCTCGACCCATGCATGCGCATTATTATCCTTAACTCGTACCAGATTCTTCGTTCTCTCCTTCAGCGTCACTTCCACACCTTCCACATATCGTGCTGGAATACCCATGCTGCGGAATAACATAACTGCTGTTGAAGCAAAATGAACGCAATAACCTTTTTTATTCGTTTTCATGAAATAGATGATGGAATCCTCACCCTCTGGAGTCTCACCTGGCGTAGTCGAATATGTGGCATGACTTGTCATATATTTCTGCACATTGGTTATCGCCTCATTTACCGTCATGCTCGTTGTACTATATCCTTCTGGAAGATCCGAGATTTCCCTATTGTCCTTCACATAAAATGGCACACTAGATCTACCATAATTCCAGAAAAAATCGTCGAATAACTGAACATACTTTTTATCCACACTGAGATAATGGCTTCGCACATAACTCCGGATTGACTCGCTTAAAGAACGCTCTTCACCCTCTCTGATATAGGTTGAACGAAATTTCTCATAAGCCGCATAATTCTGGGAAATCAAGAAATTCGCAAGAAATGGATAGTAAGTCACTTCATATAACGAATCCGAATCAAAATTCAGCTTACCACTATCCTCATATTTATATTTACTTCTTGAATAATAAGGTAAAACACGGTTGCCCGAGCCTAGTCCTACATTACGAATTGACATCTTACTCTCTGGCGACACTGCACGACCAGTAGCATCAAAATTGGTACCCGATGACACTTGCGTCGTATTATAGTAATTATCTGTAAATTCAAGCAGCTTCTTATGCCAGTTATCCATCAAGTCATTCATCGCATCCAGATAATCCGTTGATTCCTGTCTTGCCATCGCATCTGTCGCATCAAATTTTTTCCAATAATTATCTGTAAATTTATCACCCACATAACCCTTCAGATAAACATTACCTTCGAGTCCATCATTTGATTGAATATCCAAAATCGTCTCACCTGAATAATCCACACCATTTCGATTACCCACCGAACCATAATCAATCGCATCACTACCAAAATTAGCTTTCATCCAAGAAGTCAATTCATCTGGTCCAAAGGATTCCATATCTTCAAATACCTGTTTGATACGCGACAAACTCTTATGATCTGCGGCATATTTCCCTGGTGACACAACTAGAAAACTCACAATAGCACAAACCACCACGGCAACAATCAGAATTCCTTCAACTTTATACTGAACCAACGCCGACACTTGCGAATCCCGCCGATGACTGCTTCCTATAATTGCCACAGCAACAAGAATATACCCTAGCATATGTCCGTAGAAGATAACCTCTCCCAAAACAATTGGTGCCAGAATAAATGGTAAAGTGCACGCTAGGAAAATCCACGCGCAACGTTTGTGATAAAATCGAAAACTAATAATTGCTATCAAAAGCACACCAAGCATCGTAAGAAATATCGTATTACAATACTCTTCTGACAAGTCTCTACTATTTGAAATATAAGATATCAGCTCCGTCTTGACGCCTGTATAATTGATGAAAATCTTTAGCGCATGATTGATTGTATACTGTGCGCCCTTCACAACAGCCGTAAAAAAGCGCATGAAAACAACAACCTCCAGCACAAAAACAGCCATCAAGCCCATCCATCGTCCTCCTGGCATCTGGTCCAGGTAACGGTAGACAATCATCAGGCCATAGCTTGCCAGAAAAAAAATAAGAGCCATATTTCCCCCGTCAATACGCAACTCCATCTGTGCACCAAACCCTGCCATCGCGCAGTATACCCCTGCGAAAATCAATAACGGTTGGAGCCAGAATAATATCTTCTTCATGTGCTACTCCTCCTTCAGGTTCATCATCTGCAACCTACGCACGTGAAGATCCCGTCCCTCAACTTGACACGCGTCGTTCACGGTCAGATAAAGGCCCGACTCAACAGGCTTTTTGTCATCCCACACCTCATATGCATGATGCAACTGATGACTATCGTCCGTAATCTTCGCCTTAAACATCTCCTGCAATGTCCACAAAAGCTCTTCTTCTCTCTTAACCATCTCTTCGCGAATCACGTCCTCATTGGCGTCATACCAGACAAATCGCTGCGGCAATTCATTTTCCAAAAGCTCCATCGAAATCGAATAGATTCCCTGAACGAGAATTGACACCAATTTCTCTTTATCATGGTCAATCCTGCTAAGTGAAAAATCCACAAAAATTACAGTCGCATTCGCCAATGGCAAACTATACTCCTTCACCATCAAAGTCTGCTTCTTATAGCTGAGTTTCCAGTGAATCCGCTGAATTTTGTCACCATCTTCGTATTCGCGAATATCGAAAATCTCAGATGCGTCCTCGCCCTTCTTATAAGGAGAATACTTGTCAGAATCACCCGCATCGTCTCCCACTAAACAATCTTTCTCAAGGAAAATCTCCTTCATCGGCGGCAACACGAGTACATCCCCTCCATCTTGCTTCTTCATAAGCTTCCAGGAGAAAATATTGAGATAGTCATAAATCTTAATCTTATTAATGGTAAGTTCCACATCTCCTACCGAGTGAATTGGTATCACTAATTCCTTCGTCTGCTTCTGCTGACAATCTGCCGAAAAGTGAAGCCTTCGCTTGCCCTTCTCCCCGGAAAAAGCATTTTCATAGCTAAGGAAAATCGTCCCGCGAAGCAATGGAAGCCAGCTACTCGTATTCTCTACTGTAACCAATAGAACAATCTCACCAGTACCCATAAGAGACTTTTTCTCAACCACCGGTGACTTCGTCTCAACCTCAACATAGACACTTTTGCGAATCAGTATCAACAAAATAAACATAATAATAGGAAGAAACAGTGCCATAAGCAGAATCTGCAGTGATGCAAATTCCAGATAAAACACAGCGTATCCGCCTAGTGAAACCAGGAGAATTAGGTATATGACAACTCCAACACTCATACTTTATCACCCAATGGATTTAATCTTTGGTGCATCCACCTTTCTCACAATCTCTTGAATCACATCTTCATTAGTCACGTGACTCATTCTCGCTTTGCCATTCACGATGATACGATGACTTAATACTGCGCCTGCCACCGCTTGCACATCCTCAGGCAATACATACGTACGTCCTTTGATATAAGCCATCGCACGAGACATATCCATCAGTGCCAATGTACCACGAGGACTGACGCCTAACGTAATCAGCGAATGTTCTCTTGTTCCATTCACAATCTGTGACATATACTCTAGGATTCGATCGTCAACAAATACCTGACGAATCTCTTCTTGCATTTTCAACACTTCGCTCTTCGACACAATCTCTTGAACACGATCCATCGGATTGGCGTCCTGTCTCTCCTTAATAAGACGAATCTCCTCTTCCATCGTTGGATATCCCATCGAGATACGAATCATAAAACGGTCAAGCTGTGACTCAGGTAACATCTGTGTTCCCGCTGAACCAACTGGATTCTGTGTCGCAACAACCACAAATGGATTTGGCAATTTTCTCGTCACACCATCCACCGTCACCTGGCCTTCTTCCATAACCTCAAGCAGTGCAGCCTGTGTCTTAGTGGAAGTACGGTTAATCTCATCCGCCAATAAAATATTACATACAATAGCGCCGGGCTTGTACTGATACTCCCCATCGCTTCCTATTACATTGAATCCAACCACATCACTAGGCAATACATCTGGTGTGAACTGCATTCTTCTCTCGGTCAGCTCCATCGCTTTGGAAAAAGCAAGTGCCAATGTCGTCTTGCCCACACCTGGTATATCTTCTATAAGAATGTGTCCCTTCGCCAAAATTGCTGTCATAACTAACTCAATTGCTTCATCTTTACCCCGAATAACCTTTTTCACTTCCGCCATAACCTGACGAATCTGTTTACTAGTACTTATAATCTCTTTTTCCAAAGTGATTCTCCCTTCAAATCGGAATAATACGAATAAAATCATACAAATATATCATATCACGAGCCCCCACCCAGTGCAATGATTGACAACTTATTAACAATCTTTGTGCACAAATAACAAGAATGAAACAAAATAAAGTTGCTTTTTGTTGAACATTTTCCACAAAAAAACTTGCATTAGACCAAAATCTGTGCTATAGTCTCATTAACAAGCAACCTATCTGTTTGTTAAAACTTTAACAGATAATATAACAATATCAAACTTTTAAGGAGGACTTAGGAAAATGGCTGAGAAAAAACAACCAACCCCTCAGGAGCACGTTGACGCTCTTGTGAAAAATGCACAAGTAGCATTGAAGGAATTTATGGCTCTTGATCAGGAAACGATTGATAATATCGTTCACGAAATGGCTCTTGCCGGTCTCGCTAAGCAGCAGGAACTTGCTAAAATGGCAGTAGAGGAAACAGGACGTGGAATCTACGAGGACAAGATTACTAAGAACATCTTTGCAACAGAATATATTTGGCACTCAATTAAGTACCAGAAGACAGTAGGTATTATCGAAGACAACGAAGAAGAAGATTATCAGTTAGTTGCTGAACCAATTGGTATCGTTGCTGGTGTAACACCTGTTACAAACCCAACATCTACTGCAATGTACAAGAGTATTTCTTGTATCAAGACACGTAACCCAATCATCTTTGGTTTCCACCCAAATGCTCAGAAGTGTTCTGTAGCAGCTGCAAAAGCTGTTCGTGATGCTGCCGTTGCAGCTGGTGCTCCTGAGAATTGTGTACAGTGGATTGAGTATCCATCCATCGAGGCAACTACTGTATTGATGAATCACCCTGGTGTATCCATGATTCTTGCTACTGGTGGTCCTGGCATGGTTAAGGCTGCTTACTCTTGTGGTAAACCAGCACTTGGTGTAGGTCCTGGTAACGTACCTTGCTTTATCGAAAAAACTGCAGTTCTTAAGAGAGCTGTCAACGATTTAGTTCTTTCTAAATCATTTGATAATGGTATGATTTGTGCTTCTGAGCAGGCTGCCATCATCGAAGCTGAAGTATATGACGAAGTTAAAGCACTGATGACGAAAGCTGGATGCTACTTCGCAACAAAAGAAGAAATTAAGAAATTAGAGCCAGTCGTTATTAACCTCGAGAAGATGAGTGTTAATCCTGAAATCGTTGGTAAATCCCCAGCTTGGATTGCCAACTTAGCAGGCTTTAAGATTCCTGAAGATACAAAAGTTCTTTGTACTGAAATCGGTGGCGTAGGTCCTAAATACCCACTTTCAAAAGAAAAACTTTCTCCAGTACTTGCTGTTATCAAAGCAAAAGACGAGGAAGACGGTTTACAGCTTTGCGAAGCTATGCTTCACAATGGTGGTATGGGACATTCATCTGTTATCCACTCCACTGACCAGAAGATCATCAATGATTTCTCTGAGCGTATGAAGACAGGACGTATCCTTGTAAACTCACCATCTACACACGGTGCTATCGGTGACCTCTACAACACGAACATGCCATCTCTTACATTAGGATGCGGTTCTTACGGTGGAAACTCTACAACTCACAACGTATCTGCTGTAGATTTGGTTAACGTTAAACGTGTAGCAAAGAGGAGAGTTAATATGCAATGGTTCAAGGTTCCTAACAAGATTTACTTCGAAGCAGGTTCAACATCATACCTTGCTAAGATGCCTGGTATCACAAAAGCATTTATCGTAACTGACCCAGCTATGACTCAGTTAGGATATGTAGATAAAATCACTTATCAGTTGAGAAAACGTGAAGAGTATGTTCACTGCGAAATCTTTGATCAGGTTGAGCCAGACCCATCACTTGAGACAATCATGAAGGGTGTTGACTCCATGAACAAGTTCCAGCCTGACGTTATCATCGCACTTGGTGGTGGTTCCGCAATCGATGCTGCTAAGGGAATGTGGTTATTCTATGAGAACCCAGACGCAGACTTCAAGAGCATGTCCCTGAAGTTCTTAGATATCAGAAAACGTGCTTACAAGTTCCCTACAATGGGCAAAAAAGCTAAGATGGTTGCTATCCCTACCACATCCGGTACAGGATCTGAGGTAACATCTTTCGCCGTTATTTCTGACAAAGTTGAGAACAAGAAATACCCACTTGCTGACTACGAGTTAACACCAGATGTTGCTATCGTAGACCCAGAGTTCGTTATGTCCGTACCAAAAGCTTCTACCGCATTTACCGGAATGGACGTATTAACACACGCATATGAAGCATACGTTTCCATCCTTGCTTCTGACTATACAGACGCACTGGCTGTTCACGCAACAGAGATGGTATTCACATACCTGAAATCATCTTATACAGATGGCGCTAAGAACCCAGTTGCTCGCGAGAAGATGCACAACGCTTCTACAATGGCTGGTATGGCATTTACCAATGCATTCTTAGGAATCAACCACTCCCTCGCTCATAAGCTTGGTGGAGAATTCCACGTACCACACGGTGAAGCTAATGCTATCATCCTTCCACACGTTGTTCGTTACAACGGTGTTGCTAACCCAACGAAGTTCACATCATGGCCAAAATATGAAAGCTATATCGTAGGCGACAAGATGTTTGCTTTAACTAAGAAATTAGGTTGGAATCCAAAAGACAACGACGATGCTGTTGAAATGTTCGCTAAGAAGGTTGAAGAGTACAATGAGTACTTGAACATTCCTGCAACATTAAAAGAATACGGCATTGACGAAAAAGAATTCTTGGCTAAACTTGATGAGTTATCTGATTTAGCATTCGGCGATCAGTGTACAACAGCTAACCCAAGACTTCCATTAGTAAAAGAGTTACGTGAGATTTATCTCTTAGCTTACTATGGAAAAGGAAATATCCCAGCAAAGCTTCTTAAATAATTGAAGATATTGTTATAGAAACAGCCCTCGGCTTACGCCGGGGGCTGTTTTGGTTTAAAGATTTTGCAAAGCTAATCCCATCAATCGAATCGCTTGGTCAGCCATAAACAATGGAATATTCAGAATATCTCCATCAAGCTTTAGATTACAAAGCGAGAAACGCACTCTCAACTTTACCTTATCACCGTACTTTTCCTTATATTTTTTCAAACTCTTTGCTTCAATATTCTCTTCTGCCTTAACCTCTACAGGAATCACTTCATTTTCTCTTTGTATCATAAAATTCACTTCATATGGTGGATTGGTCTGCGTCCAATATCTTGGTGTCACCTTAACTTGATTGCTCAAAGCCTCTAGCACATAATTCTCTGTTAATGCACCCTTAAATTCAGTGAACAAACGATTTCCTTCACCAAATGCAGTCGGTGCCAAAAAAGCCAGACGTCGAAGTAACCCTACATCACAAAGATAAAGTTTAAACGCTGACAAATCGTCATAAGCCGAAATTGGCAATCCAGGAGCAGTACTTCGATATATCTTTTTCACTAGATTTGCATCCACTAGCCATTGCAATGCATCTTCGTATTCTCGAGCTCTAGCCCCTTCTTTTACAACTTTGTATACAAACTTCTTATTCTCTCTCGCTAATTGTGAGGGAATCGACTTCCATATCATAGATATTTTAGGGAACTCGCTCGTATTCGAATGCTTTGCAAAATCTCGTTCATAGGCATCAACAATATTCCTTAGCGCTGTCTGCATTGCCTCAACATCTCGCTCCTTCGTCCACATCAAAACAGGCTCTGGCATTCCTCCCGTCACAAAATACATTTTTAGTTTCTCACATAAAGGATTAAAAAAGCTTCTGGAATCGGTTCTAACTCATTTATCTCTTCAAGATAAGTCGCCAAATTCTCATCCCCATTAGCAACAAGGAACTCTGTAAGTGTCATCGGATGCACCTCCATAAAATCCACCTTGCCTACTGGGAAAGAAGAGGGCTTTGCAAGTGCTATTCCTAGTAAAGATCCTGCACAAGCGATGTGATACTCCGGCGCATTTTCACAAAAATACTTCAGTGCGTTCATCACATCCGGACAGTCTTGAACTTCATCAAAGATGATAAGTGTCTTTTCAGGTAAAATTTTTTGTCCACTTGCAATCATTAAATTTTGTAAAATTCTTTTTATATCTTTTGTGGTTTCAAAAAAACT
>CAZUGH010000064.1:0-10331 GCA_964619785.1 uncultured Lachnospiraceae bacterium
TTCGTCTGCGCACGGGCATCTGCCGCGCAGTGGCAGATGATGCAGGGCTTATTGTGGTGCCGGCAAGCTTGCCTGGTTGGCAGGCGGGCGGTAGTAAAATGGGATAAAAATCCGACTTTTTGGTCGTTTATACCCCGCTCCCATAAATTGGATTTTCGAAACAACGCAATTACGTACTGGCATTTATTGTAATTCATGTAAAATGGCAGTATATATCTTAAAACCTAATTTTATACCCCGGTTTTTTCGAAAACCGGGGTATTATAGCGCAAATATTTCTATTTACTGCAAAAAACGAAATTTGGTATTTTTTACCACAACGTAATTACGTTGTTTGTCGAGGGTGCTGATTTAGGGGCGGGGTATAAATCAAGAAATTCTGGCATTTATACCCCGCTGAATGCATGAAAGCCATTCAGCACCACCACTAGCCAAAATACCAAGTAAACAAACTGACACCACAGCTCACAACGAAATTTGGTTTCCGACTGTGGCGCCGGCGAGCTTGCCTGGTTGGCAGGCGAGCGATAGTAAAATGGGATAAAAATCCGACTTTTTGGTCGTTTATACCCCGCTCCCATAAATTGGATTTTCGAAACAACGCAATTACGTACTGGCATTTATTGTAATTCATGTAAAATGGCAGTATATATCTTAAAACCTAATTTTATACCCCGGTTTTTTCGAAAACCGGGGTATTATAGCGCAAATATTTCTATTTACTGCAAAAAACGAAATTTGGTATTTTTTACCACAACGTAATTACGTTGTTTGTCGAGGGTGCTGATTTAGGGGCGGGGTATAAATCAAGAAATTCTGGCATTTATACCCCGCTGAATGCATGAAAGCCATTCAGCACCACCACTAGCCAAAATACCAAGTAAACAAACTGACACCACAGCTCACAACGAAATTTGGTTTCCGACTGTGGCGCTGTCTGACTTGCTTGGTTTGCCAGCGGACGTTCTATTGCCTTACTTTTACCCTTCTCGCTGTATACACTGCTGGCGTATCTAACAAACTTGTCACAATAAAGATCACATAACTAGAAATCACAATATTCCATAGTGTCGACATGGAGTACACACCAATAAATGCCGCAAAGGTATATAAAAACGTATTGAAGAATTGTGAAACCAGTGTAGAACCGTTATTTCTAAGCCACAGGAAACGCTTTGAATCCTTGCAACGTTCTTCGGTTTTCTTCCATATAAAGTGATATGCCCACACATCAAATAACTGGACGATTGCATATACGACAATGCTACTAATCATCAAGCGCGGTGTATTTGCGAATACAGATCGGATTGCTGGTGATGCCCAATCGCTTTTGTTTGGAATATACAAAAGCCACGATTGGGATATCACAATAAACATGATTGATGTCGCAATACCAATTGTTACCGCTTTTTGGGCAGCTCGTTTTCCTTCTGTCTCGCTCAGAATATCTGTTACCAAAAATGTAGACGCAAACAATATATTTCCTAGTGTTTGTTCCATTCCAAAAGCATCCACCATGATTAGCACCTCTATGTTGGCGGAAATCGTTGCGATTACGGTCCAGCAATATAATCCGCTACGGCCCCACATTTTATAGAAAAATACCACTGATGAATAAATCACAATTAATGATACAAGTAAAATTATTTCGTTTCTCATTAGGCTCCAACTCCAAAATCTGTATTATTTATCAAGATATCCACCCTGGGATTCTCGATATACTTGGGATAAATCTCTTGTAGGAAAATTCGAATCACTTCCCTGTTTGGTTTCACCGGCGTGGAATTTTCCACCATAACATTCACGCAGACTCGCTCAAAGTAGGCAAGACCTGTCTGGATATCACGTTCCATCGACCTGCTTGTCTGACCACCAAGGCCAAACAACAAACACACCTCATCAAATGGGGCTGCAATATGCATTGGGTTTGCTTCCCCAATTCCCTTATGAAGAACATTTTCCCTAAAATCATGGTCAAAGGTTTCTACACCAATCTTAATCTTCACCTCAACGCCAATATTGGTAAACTCTTGGCGAAGGTTTTGTATTTGTTCACGGTATAGCCAATGACACTCAAAATGAATCAGGCAAATGTTCTGCTCTTTGCATACGCGGAGTATATAGTTGCAAGTCTGTTTATCGAGTTCTGTAAAGCTTCCCGAATTGATGACTTCTAAATGACGATAAATTCCCGTCACCTTATCTAGTTCCTGCTTGTTCAATTGAAAATTAGCTTCCTCATCCAAAGAGGCATCTAAGTGGTAATCGCAGAAAGTACAGCGGCGCCATTTACAGCCACTTCCTCGAAGCAACACAATTTCTCTTGGATTCTTTTCATGAATTATAGAATAGCGTTCCATCTGTAGTTTCTCCTTTTGTTTGATTTGTCTCATTTTCTACATAAAAAAAGCAGCCACTAGGTGACCGCAAAGTAAGCATATCTCAAGATATGCGCGTCCCTAGTTTTGTTTATAGACAGGATGGTTACGAACTGTCTGATTCATTTATACGGTGGTCACTATAACATAATTTTTTTCTAATGGCAAGGGTTTTTACATTTTCTTGCCTTATATTTTTTTCTGTGATACACTCATAATAAGATGTGCAAGGAGGGAATGCGATGGATTTTAAGGTTGGCGATGTAATTGCAATGAAGAAACCGCACCCATGTGGCAGCAAGGATTGGGAGATTCTCAGAGCTGGTATGGATTTTCGTTTGAAATGCACCGGCTGCGGACACCAGATTATGGTGCCTCGTAAGCTGGTTGAGAAAAATTTTAAAGGTTTCAAAAAAAATTCTTGAAACATGCATAATTCTGTGATACAATAATACTCCGTGATGTAAAAATCATATTCCTTGTTCTCTTCATATAAGAAGAGGGCCAGAGACCAAAAGGAGGTGCGACAACTATGAACAAATATGAAGTTGCTTTAGTTGTTAGTGCAAAAGTTGAAGACGAAGTAAGAAACGCCACTGTTGAAAAAGTTAAAGATTATATCACTACTTTCGGCGGTACCGTTACTGACATCGATGAGTGGGGCAAGAAGAAGCTTGCTTATGAGATTCAGAAGATGAACGAAGGCTTTTATTACTTTATTCACTTTGAATCTGAGTCCGATACACCTGGACAGTTAGAGTCCAGATTACGTATTATGGACAACGTACTCAGATACTTATGCATTAGACAGGAAGCATAAGAAAAGGGGGATTACTTTCCATGAATAAAGTAATTTTATTGGGTAATTTAACAAGAGATCCTGAGATTCGTTATTCTCAGGGAGAGAATTCTTTGGCAATTGCTAGATTCAGTCTGGCTGTTAACCGAAGATTCGCACGTCAGGGTGAAACTGATGTAGATTTCTTTAACTGTACTGCATTTGGCAAGCAGGCTGAGTTTGTTGAGAGATATTTCAAACAAGGTTCTCGTATGCTGATGACTGGTAGAGTTCAGAACGATAACTACACCAACAAAAACGGCGAGAAAGTATATAGTGTACAGATTATCGCTGATGAGATTGAATTTGCCGAGAGAAAGAGCGTAGCTGATCAGAATGCCGGTGGTGGCAATTTTGGTGGCGGTAACGCACCAGCTCCTGCTCCTGCATCAAACGCAGGTGACGATTTCATGAATATTCCTGACGGAATTGACGAAAGTTTACCTTTTAACTAAAAGAAAACAGGAGGTTCATCATCATGGCTTATAGTAAAGATAAGAATGATTCTAATTTTAGAAGAAGAGGCCCACGTAGAAGAAAGAAAGTTTGCGCTTTCTGTGCTGATAAAGAGAATACTGGCATCGACTACAAAGACGTGAATAAATTAAAGAGATACATGTCTGAAAGAGGCAAAATTCTTCCTAGAAGAATCACTGGCAACTGTGCTAAGCACCAGAGAGCTCTTACAGTAGCTATCAAACGTGCTCGTCACATCGCTCTGATGCCTTATACATTAGACTAAACCATTAAAAAGACCGGCTAACCATGTCGGTCTTTTTTTCTTTCAATTATATGACAGATGTGATATAATATAAGCTCGGGTAGACTACCCGGGCTTAAACTTTTGTGATTTGGGATTTATTTGGAGGTGTAATAATGGACAAGCGAATCAAGGGAACTCTGCGCTCCTATCTACGATGGCCGCTAATGCTGAGTATCCTTTTGCTAGCCATGAATATTCATATATATGTATTTAGTGTCAAAGCAGGTCTAGTTATGACTGCTTACCTTGTAATATATATTATTGTGGCAGCTATCTTGTACTCATTTAGACGTTCTTCCCTTTTGAAGGACTTAGTTCAATACTGTATCCATTTTAATGCTACTGGTGAGAAGCTTATCAAAGAGCTCACGATTCCTGTAGCCTTGCTCGACACAGCAGGACAACTACTTTGGACTAACAATGAATTTGATAATGCATTTAACGAAGATGACAAGAATCAAAAGAATATCACGGATTATATTCATGCTATTTCATCCTCTTCTCTACCTGCGGATCCAGCTAATGATGTAGAGATGCATTTTCACATCGAAGACACATATTATAAAGCACTTTTACAGAAAATTTTACTCGATGAAATCAGCAGTTCCGACTCTAAGCTTGGAATCGGTGACTCGGTTGTGTTCCTATACATCTATGATGAAACCGAGATTGTCTCTTATATACGGGAAAATCGTAATCAGCGGCTCGCTGTTGGTCTTCTCTACATTGATAATTATGATGAATCCCTCGATACCGTTGACGAAGTGCGACGTTCTCTCTTGTCCGCATTGATTGATCGTAAAATCAACAAATACATGATGGAGATTGATGCCATCACCAAGAAACTTGAGAAAGATAAATATATTTTCCTATTTCAAAATAAATACCTTGCCGAATTGCAAAACAATAAATTTTCATTACTTGAAGAGATTAAGAGTGTGAATGCTGGCGATGATATCAATGTCACAATCAGTATGGGTATTGGCGTGCAAGCAGACACCTTTAAGAAACGTCAGGAATATGCACGTACTGCCATTGACTTAGCTCTTGGTCGAGGTGGTGACCAGGTTGTTGTTAAGACCCCAGAGAACATCTTGTATTATGGTGGTAAGAGCATGCAGCTTGAGAAAAATACGCGTGTCAAAGCCCGTGTCAAAGCACATGCATTGAAGGAATCCATGGTTGTTGCAGAAGAAATTATCGTAATGGGACACAAGCTTCCTGATATTGATTCCTTTGGCGCTGCGATTGGTGTATATCGAATCGCCAAGACGCTAGGGAAAAAAGTTCACATTGTAGTGAACCAGGTTTCCTCCTCACTGAAACCATTATTAAATCAATTTGAAAACAATCCCGAATACGAAGATGATATGTTTTTGACGGGTACGCAGGCGCTTTCACTCATTAATTCAGGAACTCTCTTAGTCGTTGTAGATGTCAACCGACCATCATACACAGATGCTCCCGAGTTATTAGAACGTACCAATACCGTCGTTATTTTGGACCATCATAGACAGACCGGTGAATTTTTCAAAAGCCCTGTACTTTCTTATGTTGAACCATCTGCATCATCCGCTTGCGAGATGGTTGCCGAGATTTTACAGTACGTTGACGAAGATGTTAAATTGCGTCCATTTGAATCTGATGCCATCTACTCAGGAATCATGGTCGATACGAACAACTTTATGAACAAGCCCGGTATTCGTACTTTCGAAGCAGTTGCCTATCTACGTCGTAATGGCGCTGATATCACACGAATCAGGAAAATGTTCCGCACTGATATGCACGAATACAAATTCCGTGCGCAAGCCATTCAAAATACTGAGATTTTCATGGATCACTATGCCATCGCTCTGTGTAACGGCGAAGGCTTAGAATCTCCTACGATTGTAGGTGCCAAAATTTCGGATGATTTGTTAGATATCACAGGAATCCAGGCATCCTTTGTATTAACTGCCTGGGGTGATAAGATTTACATCAGCGCACGTTCAATTGATGAATTGAATGTACAGTTGGTGATGGAACGTCTCGGAGGCGGCGGTCATGCTGCTTGTGCAGGCGCTCAACTCGAGGATTGCAGCATTGATGATGCTGCGATTACACTTCGTGAGACATTACAAAAAATGAAAGAGGAAGGTGACCTATAATGAAAGTTATTCTATTGGAAGATGTAAAAGCATTAGGCAAAAAAGACGAAATCGTAGAGATTAACGACGGATATGCCCGCAACTTTATCTTACCTAAGAAAAAGGGAATTGAAGCAACCTCTCGCAATCTAAATGACCTAAAACTCAAAAAGACCAACGAAGATCGTTTGGCAGCTGAGAAACTAGCCCAGGCCAAAGAATTTGCTAAGGAGATTGAGACCAAGCAAATCACTGTAGCAATTAAGACTGGGTCGGATGGTCGAGCATTTGGTTCTGTTTCCACAAAAGAAATTGCTCAAGAAGCCAAAGAACAACTAGGCTATGATCTTGACAAGAAAAAAATGCAATTAGATGTCCCTGTTAAAAGCGAAGGAGCCTACAATGTAACGATCAAATTACATCCACAGGTTTCCGCCACACTCAAAGTTAACGTCAAAGGAATGTAGCCCTATGGATGAAACCCTTATTAAACGTGTGATGCCACAGAGCCCAGAAGCTGAGCAATCAGTAATCGGCTCTATGATGATAGATTCAGAAGCGATTACTACAGTGTCTGAATTACTTGTTTCCGAAGATTTCTACAACCCACAATATCGTGCACTTTTTGAGTGTATGGTTGAATTATACGAAGCAGGACGTCCTACTGATTTAGTAACTCTCCAGGATAAGCTTCGAGAGAAAGATGTTCCGGCTGAATTTTCCTCTGTTGATTTTATCAGTAATATCATCGCCTCTGTTCCAACTTCTGCAAATGCCAAATATTATGCAGAGATCGTTAAGAACAAAGCGATTCTTCGCAAATTAATTCGTACCACCGAAGGAATTACTGAAGAGTGTTATTCTGAAAAGGAAGAGGTTGAGACGATATTAGAGGCAACTGAAAAAGAGATTTTCGATGTCGTTCAGAATCGTTCTACATCGGATTTCACTCCAATTAAGGAAATTGCCATCACCTCTTTTAACAGTATTCGTGCCGCGGCGTTGAATAAAGGAAGTGTCACTGGTCTTTCTACTGGTTTTACAGAACTCGATTATCGTACTGCTGGATTTCAGCCTTCTGATTTGATTTTGATTGCTGCCAGACCATCTATGGGTAAGACAGCATTTGTCCTTAATATAGCAGAATACATGGCACTCCACTCTGGCGTAACAACCGCAGTATTTAGCCTCGAGATGTCAAAAGATCAATTGGTCAAGCGACTCATTGCCATGAATTCCAAAGTAGATTCACAACACATCCGAACAGGTGAACTTGAAGCTGATGAATGGTTTAAAGTCACAGAAAGTGTTAAATTAATTGGCGAATCCAACCTGGTTATCGATGATACACCTGGTATTTCTATTGGCCAATTGCGTTCTAAATGTCGTAAATTAAAGATGGAGAAGGATCTCGGTATCATCATTATCGATTACCTCCAGTTGATGACTGCCGGTAAACGTGTTGAGTCTAGACAACAGGAAATTTCAGAGATTTCACGTTCCCTTAAGGCTTTAGCACGTGAACTAGATTGCCCAGTAGTAGCTCTGTCACAGTTGAGCCGTTCCGTAGAATCGCGTGATAATAAGCGTCCTATGCTATCTGATCTTCGTGAATCAGGAGCAATCGAGCAGGACGCCGATGTCGTAATGTTTATTTATCGCGATGATTACTACAATAAGGAATCGGAGCGAAAAGGAGTATCCGAGATAATTATTGGTAAGCAACGTAATGGCCCTACCTGTACCATTGAGCTTGCATGGTTAGCACAATACACTAAGTTCGCCAACCTTGAACATGATTAACTACAAAGCTTGTCATTTTTTGTGAAAATGGCAGGCTTTTTTTCTAACCAGGTCTAACATTACCATGATTTGTCACACGATTTTCCTAAAATCTACTTCTGTCATCTTGAATTCATCTAGCATCATGATATACTGTCATCATTAGTTACCATATTATTACATTCTAAGAGAGGTTTATCATATGAAAGAAGAACGCTACATAATATCCGATGCCGCCAAAAAATTATCCGTAGAACCACACGTTTTACGTTATTGGGAAGAAGAACTTGAGCTTCACATTAACCGAAATGAAATGGGGCACCGATTTTACACAGAAGAAGACATGAAACAATTTGAAGGTATTAAATATCTAAAAGAATACGGGTTTCATCTGCGTGCAATCAAGTTTCTCCTGCCGGATATCGAACGTATTCTATCTCTAAACAAGAAACAACTTATGGACTTAAAATATGAGCTCGAATATAAATCCATTACACCCGTCATTGCAAAAGGACCATCGCACACAATTGGTAGTGAAGACCGTATGGAACAATTTCGTATCATTTTGAGTAATATCGTTACGGATGCGCTTTTGGCAACAGAGAAAAACATTTCAAAAAACGTCACCGAAAATGTAAGTAAGGAAATGGATTATATGTTTCGACAAAAAGAAGAAGCAGACGAGGAACGATATCGAACTTTAGATGAAACAATACGTAATTTTCAGCAGGCAAGAAGGGAATCTGCCATAGCATTGACACAATCGCAACCCCCGAAAAAAAAGGGAAAATTAAAACACCTACTATCAAGAAAAACTATTGCATTTTAATTGGACAGATGTTATAATACTTTTACAATATCGCAGCAGGTGTTTGTTCAATTTCACCATAATTGCGAAAATAATATTATAAGGAGGAAGAATATTTATGTTCTCAAAAGTATCAAAGAAAATCGTAGCAACAGCTTTAGTATTATCTTTAGCAGTAGCTACAGCAACAGTTGCACCAGCAACATCAACTGCTGCATCTCTTAAGCTCAACAAAAAGAGTGCTACACTAACAGTTGGTAAGACATTAACTTTGAAAGCTAATGTAAAGGCTAAGTTCAAATCTAGCAAAGCTAAGGTAGCTAGCGTATCTACAAAGAAAGCTGCTAAGAAAGTAACAGTTAAAGCTTTAACAAAAGGTACAACAACAATCACAGCAAAAGCAGGTTCTAAGAAAGTAACTTGCAAAGTAAAAGTTAAAGCTGCTGCTGCAGGTACAGTTATTTATGATTTAGCTACTGAAAGAGGATCCGACGACGAGAATGGTAAGTCTTGGGCAGCTCCATTCGTTTCTAACTACAGCAAATCAACATCTAGCAATACTGCTTTCAAGTATAGCTCATTTGCAATTTGGCTTTGCCGTGCTACATTCTACGATCCAGCTAATGCAGGTGCTGACTACAGAGGAAAGAAAATGAATTGTACACTTTCTTTCAAGAACTCTGGTAAGCGTGATCTTCCTGAATTAGGATTCTGTTTCAACTACACTAAGAGTAGCAGAGATGGTTCTTATCCATTCGCACTTCACATTAGTGCTAAGGGACTTTCAAAAAAAATCAAGAAAGATGCACATCATAGAGCTTGTAAGATTGTAAAAGCTCCTATCAAGAAAGGCAAGACATATACATATAACTTTAGCTTTACTATTCCTGCAGATGCAATGAATGGTGACAAAGATAAAGCTACTGGATTAAACTACCCTATCATGTTCTACCTTGCTAACTTAAAGGATTCTAGTCCTTATAAAGTTGGTGATGAGGTTACAATCCTTAAGTGTAAATGGACTGTTGCATAATTTATTCTTTGTAACTACTAAGAGCAGCTCTTACGAGCTGCTCTTTTATTATTTGATTTTAATTACTCTGTCAACTGCATTTTGATATGGCATACTATTAATCACATATTTAAGATAAATTCCCAAGTCACCTACTGATGTAATCTGATTCTGACTTATCTCAATACCGCCAATTCTTCTTATCTCCTCACCTACCGCATGGATTCCTACAATTGTACCTGTAGCGCCGCCCAACTGATTCGCTTCTATCCTATTGTTCGTTATCTTTATATTATAATCATTATCTTGTAGTATCTTCTCTTTCACATATGGTCTTCGATTATATAATGCCTTGCCAGATGACTTAATCAATACCCCTTTACCCACATTACCCATATAATTACGATTCACTGTTACATCTGTAAAATTAAACAAATACACTGCCTCTGCTGATAAGTCGTGTATATTATTGTCTTCAATAACAACATGATTGTTATATACGCCACGTACACTTGAGTGTGTCCCAATTCCGCGTGCAAAATCGTATATCTCGTTATTTCGTACAATAATATTGTTACAAGGCGTATCATCATATGGATACCCTTTTGATATGATCTTATCACT
>CAZUGH010000065.1:0-2424 GCA_964619785.1 uncultured Lachnospiraceae bacterium
CGGGGTACAATGCAAGGTTTATCATAATTTGCTGCCCATTTTCGAATATGTTAAAATATACCAGGACGTAATTGCGTTGTTTGGAGAATCCAATTTATGGGAGCGGGGTATAAATTGGATTTTTGCTTCATTTATACCCCGGCGATTGTAAAAGCCCCACCCCGTCTTACGACCTTGCCACCTCGCCGATTAACCCGTCTTACGACCTTCACACCTCGACTACAAACCAAATCATATGTCAATATCACTTCAATTGCGTCTTTGCTTGTCTTATGCTATATTTATCATAAGACTGGAGGGGATTTCAATGAAGATTATCATAGTTGAGGATGCTAAGAAGATACGTGAAGAGCTTAGCACCTTTTTGGAACGCTATGGGTTTGAGGTATATGCACCAGATCAGTTTGAACATATTGTTGAGGATATTTTGGGTGCAAAGGGACACTTGATTTTGCTTGATGTAAATTTACCGATATATGATGGTTTCTATGTTTGTCGAGAAGTGCGAGCAAAATCGGATATACCAATTATTGTTGTGACGAGTCGGAATTCTGAGATGGATGAGCTGATGAGTATGAATATTGGGGCGGATGATTTTGTGACAAAGCCGTATAATACAGAGATACTTTTGGCACATATTAATTCTCTGCTGAAGAGAACGTATCAGCTTGGTCAAAAAGAAGAGTTGACAGTGGGAAATGTATCTTTGAATTTGGGGAATTGGGAAGTCCAATGCGGAGAAGAGTGTACGGCATTGACGAAAAATGAAGCATTGATACTAAAAACATTGATGGAACAGGATGGAGCAGTCGTTTCAAGAGACGAGTTGATGGATAAATTATGGCAGACGGATGCATTTGTAGATGACAATACTTTGACGGTGAATGTGACTAGAATTCGCAAGAAACTAGAAGAGATTGGTGCAGGAGATTACATCAAGACGAAGAGAGGGGTTGGCTATCAGATATGTCGTTTGGGAGATATTTAAGAGGCAAGTGGCTGGCGATTCTCGTATTTGTTTTGTTAAGTCTGTTTCAGTTCATCTTTTTACATGTGGTGACGAAGACATATTATAGCGGAATCTTTATTTGTGGGGCATTTCTACTGGGGTTTGCACTGGTGCTTGGATTTGATTATATGAAAAAAAGGCGCTACTACAATTATGTGCAAGAGACCCTTGAATCGATAAAACAAAAGACGTTGTTGGGGCAAATGATTCCAGCAACAGATTTTCCTGAGGGCGAATTTCTTGAGGAGATTGTCACGGTTATGGGAAAATATATGAACGATGAGATACAGAAGTACAAGTTGGTTTCGCGTGAATATCGGGAGTATATTGAGTTATGGATTCATGAAGTGAAAACACCGATTGCTGCATCTAAGTTATTGATGGAAAATCACCCATACGAGAAAGGTGACAGTTTGAGTGAAGAGATTAGTAAGATAGAAAATTATGTGGAACAAGCATTGTATTATGCAAGAAGCAATAGTGTAGAGAAAGATTATATGGTGAAGGGTTGTTCCCTGATGGAATTGGTCGCACCAGTTCTTCGCAAGAACAGGCGAGCATTTATCCTAGAGGGAATCGGTCTGGAGATGGAAGAGCTTGAGGGTGAGGTTTTTACCGATGAGAAGTGGTCGCAGTTTATACTTGAACAGATTATTGGAAATGCAATCAAGTACCATAGTGAGAACCCGGGGATTCGTATTTATGCTAGAGCAACAAAGAATAATGTTGAATTGACGGTTGAAGATAATGGAATCGGTATTGCAGCAGAGGATTTGCCGCGAGTATATGAAAAAGGATTTACGGGTAAAACGGGACGGCAGTATCAGAAGGCAACGGGTATGGGATTGTATCTTGTGAAGAAGTTGTGTGATAAGCTTAATCACGGGATTCATATCGAATCGACAAAGGGTAAAGGAACTAAGGTTACATTGATTTTCCCTACAAGTGAAGTTGAGTTTTTACGGAAATAACCTTACAACTTTGTAAGGTTATTGTAAGGTTAAGCGATGGTTTGCGACGTTTACAGGTGGTACCATAGTATTGTAGAAAAAAGAAAGGACAGGGTATAATATGAACACAATTCTTGGAGTTAAAAATATGGAGAAATACTATGGGACTCGGGGTACTGTAACAAAGGCAATTGATGGTATCAGCTTTGAAGTAGAGGAGGGCGAGTTTGTAGGAATCATGGGAGCATCAGGTAGTGGCAAGACGACACTATTAAATTGCATATCCACGATTGATACAGTGACAGCGGGACATATCTATGTGAATGATGCCGATATCACACAGATACCATCGAAGAAATTGTCGAGTTTTCGTCGTGATGAGCTGGGATTCATTTTCCAGGATTTCAACCTGCTTGATACGATGACAGCATATGAGAATATTGCACTTGCATTATCAATTCAAAA
>CAZUGH010000065.1:2524-4291 GCA_964619785.1 uncultured Lachnospiraceae bacterium
ATTTCGGAATCATTTTCCTTGTGGTTATGCTATTTAATACCGTTGCGATTTCAAGATACAAGTTGATTGATTTATTGACAGCAGGACGTAAAAATGAAAAAGACCGCTCGCCGAAACTCGGGGTATCCGTTGTATTGTTTTTAATATCACTAGGGCTGATTGGGACCGCGTACTATATGCTATACCAGCAGCTTACGCAATTGATTTTGAGTCAGTTAGGAATACTGCTTGTGGTAGGCGCAGTGGGAACAGTGCTATTCTTCTACGCGATGTCTGGATTTGTGTTGAAAATCATGCGCCATTTTAAGAGTACGTATTACAAAGGAATCAATATGTTCGTTATGAGACAGATTAACAGTAAGCTGAGCTCAACATTTGTCTCCATGAGTATTATTTGCTTGATGTTATTAATCGCAATTACGACGATGGCGGCTGGATTGGGATTTTCCAATGTTATGACAAGAAGAAAGGACCAGCTGGTTCCATGTGACAATTCATATATTTACTATGAGGTTAAAGAAGATAAGTTGACACCGCTTGAGACGTATGAAAAAAGTGGGATTGACCTTTCTGCACAAGTAAAGGGCGTCAATGAAGTAAATGTCTATTCAACAGAAGAATTTATGTTGGGCAGTGTACTAGATAAAGCGAAGGTGACAACGGATGAGGTTATGAGTTATATTCGCAAAGCGCCGGTAAATCTCGTTAAGCTTTCGGAATATAATCGAGAGAGAAAGTTTGAAGGGAAAAAGGAGTTGGCGTTGCAAATGAATCAATGTGCTTTTCTAACCACCATCGATGCAATGGGCGAAGTACTTGATGAGGTTATTGAAAGTGACATTACTGTGCCGTTTTGCGGACAAGAATTGGATGTTAATAAGGAGCTAATTCGTGATTCGATCTGTAATGAGATGATAGGAAATACACCCGTTGTCATGATTGTGCCAGATGAGTTGCTAGAAGGTAAGAAACTTACCTATGAACAAGCGTATCTGAATATGAATTATGTAAATGGAAGTGAGAAACTTTCGCGAATCGTGGAAGAGAAGATGGACGAGGTATTTCATTATCAAGATAATAAAAAACTAAAGCACAAGATGACGAAGTATACAACCTACAATTCACGCGTTGACATACGTGTTGCCCAGGTGGGGATTCGAGTTGTGGCATCATTCTTTATCTTGTATGTCGGAATTATTTTCCTTATATCATGCGCCGCGATACTGGCATTGCAGCAATTGTCCGAATCTTCAGATAATGTAGAAAGATATCAGTTGTTAAAGAAGCTAGGCGTGGAAGATAAGATGATGAAGAGTGCCATCTTTCGGCAGGTTGGTGTGTATTTCCTCGTACCGCTAGCGATTGCTGTGATTCATTCGGCAGTTGCGATACGATTTACAACAAAATTATTCGCCTTGTTAGGTGAGACATCCGTTGGTAACGATATATTGATGGTGGCAATTTTCTTAATTGTAATTTATGGAGGCTACTTCATAGCGACTTATATCGGAAGCAAAAATATCATAAGAGAAAAGTAGAATAGAACCCTCCGGTTTCGGTTATATTAACTAGAAATTGGAGGGCTTTTGTATGAAAAAAATAGCGTTTTTTGATGCGAAATCTTATGACCGACATGTGTTTGACCGACTAAATGATCATTATGAAATATCTTATTTTAAGAATAAATTAAATACACATACAGCACGTTTTGCCAAAGGATATGACGCTGTGTGTGCATTTGTCAATGATGACCTGAGTGCGCCAGTG
>CAZUGH010000065.1:4391-10165 GCA_964619785.1 uncultured Lachnospiraceae bacterium
TTGCGATGGGTTTACTCATTTGTGTGAACCGCAAAATTCATCGGGCATATGAGAGGACGAGGGACTTTAACTTTAGTATTGTGCGCCTTGAGGGAATGGATTTTCATGGAAAAACGGCTGGTGTTATCGGGACAGGTAAGATAGGAAGGGTTTTTATGGACATTTGCAAAGGATTTGGGATGCACGTTATCGCATATGACTTGTACCCCGATACATCAAGCGATATTGAGTATGTGGGCCTCGATGATTTGCTGAGGAAAAGTGATATCATTTCCCTGCATTGTCCGTTAACAGAGCAAACTTATCACATGATGGACGAGAATGCATTTGGGAAAATGAAGGAAGGAGCGTTGCTTGTCAACACCTCGCGGGGTGGTCTTGTGTCGAGCGATGCATTATTAAATGCCGTGAAAAAGAGAAAGCTTGCGGGGGTAGCGCTCGATGTGTACGAGGAGGAGGCAGCTTTTTTCTATGAAGATATGTCACATGTGATTCGTAGGAATGAGAATCTTGCGACGCTATTGTCATTTCCCAATGTGCTGATTACTTCTCACCAGGCATATCTGACAAAAGAAGCGTTGCACAATATTGCCGAGGTGACACTTCGAAATCTAGATGATTACTTTGATGGGAGGCTTTCATTTTCCACGAATGTGTGTTAGAATAGCCGTAATTCAAGGGATGGAGGCATACACATGTCAGAAGGATTAATTACCAAGAAGGCAATTGCAGGGGCACTGAAGGATTTGACGAAACAGAAGCCGTTCGACAAGATTTCGATTGGCGAGATAACGGGAAGCTGTGGGCTGAATCGTCAGACATTTTACTATCATTTTCAAGATAAGTACGAGTTGTTAAGTTGGATTTATTATAATGAAGCATTTTTGCCAATTATGGATGGGATTTCGTTTGCGAATTGGGATGATCGAATTTTCCAGTTGTTTGATTTGATGAAGCGAGAGCATCTATTCTATGTAAATACAATCAAGTATGCATCGAATTATTTTCAAGAATATCTGATGAAAATTTCAGAGACGATTTTGGGCGAAGCAATCGATGTCTTAGATGTTGACTTGGGAATTAATGAGGCAGACCGTGATGTGATTGTACGATTCTATGCGTTCGGAGTGTGCGGAACGGTGGTACAATGGGCGACGAGCGGGATGAAGATGGAACCGAAAGAGCTGGCAAATCACCTTAAGCAACTAGCGGTTAGCACGGAGATTGCCGCACAGAAGCGCTTATTTACTGGTGATGAGCCGCTGGAGTAATCCTCGGATACTCAGAAAATCATTCTCATTTATGTAAGAAACGAGATCTGCGTAAGAGGAATCCTCTTCACCAGGTAGGATGGCTTCGGGATATATATTATGAAAGGTATCAAGAATTTTCTTGGCAGTTCTCTTAGGGGACTGCTTTTTTTTGCGCAGAATATGCATGAGGGAAATGTCTACTAAACCCATACGCATCGAGCTATCAAGTGCCATAATGAAACCTTCTTTCTATACTTGTTGAAAATATTGTACCGAGAAGATACACGACTTAATATAGACAAATTATGCGATTTGTCGTAATTTAAGACATTCGAATTTGTTTGTATGATTACAAATAGGACAATTCGGTTTATTCTACTAACGAAAGAAAAGGATAGGAGGGCTAAGCATGGTTTCATTTGGAAAGAAAATTGTGAAATTTAGAATTCCCATATTTATCATTGGTCTTTTGTTATTGATACCTTCCATTATCGGTTACACGGGAACGAGAGTTAATTATGATATACTTTCGTATCTGCCAGGTGACATTGAGACGATGAAGGGTCAGGATATCTTGACCGAAGAATTTGGTTCGGGTGCATTCGCCACCTTTGTAGCGGAAGGAATGGAATACAAAGATGTAAGTGCACTGAAGGAAAAGATTGAAAAGGTAGATCATGTGAATCAGGTTATCTGGTATGACAGCTTCATGGATATTACGGTTCCAACAGAAGCACTTCCTGAGGATGTGGTAAATGCATTCCAGAACAAGGATAACACATTGATGTTGATTACATTTGATAGCACGATGTCTAGTGACGAAACGATGGATGCTATCGCAGATATAAGAAAATTAGCAGGAAAGCAATGTTTCTTAAGTGGTATGCCGGCGGTAACGCTAGATACGAAGAACACAACCAACCAGGAGACACCAATCTATGTAGCAATTGCAGCATTATCCGCATTGCTTGTACTGGGTCTTACGATGGATTCGTTCTTGGTACCCGTATTATTCCTACTAAGTATCGGAATGGCGATTTTATATAACTTGGGCTCTAACGTATTTATGGGAGAAATCTCATTCATAACGAAAGCACTTAGCGCGGTATTGCAATTAGGAGTCACGATGGATTACTCCATTTTCCTGTGGCATAGTTACGGGGAAAATAAATCCAGGTTTGAAGGAGATAAGAAACGAGCAATGGCACATGCAATTGGCAATACGATATCATCTGTTGTCGGTAGTTCCATCACAACATTTGCTGGCTTCATTGCATTATGTTTCATGAGTTTTACACTTGGGCGTGACCTTGGTATCGTAATGGCGAAAGGCGTTGTCATCGGAGTTATCTGCTGTGTAACGATTTTACCATCTATGATTTTGATATTCGATAAACCGCTTGAGAAGACGAATCACAAGGCACTTCTTCCAGAAATGAAGAAGGTATCTACATGGATTACGAAGCATTATGTTCCTGTATTGATTGTCTTTGTATTGATGATTGTACCTGCACTGTATGGCTATCAGAATACAAAGGTTTACTATAATTTGACGGACACATTGCCAGAGACATTAGGAAGTATACAGGCCAACGAAGAGATGCAGAAGAACTTCCATATGAATTCGGTACATATGATTTTGGTTAATAGTGATATAGAAAGTAAGAATGTTGCGAACATGTGTAAGGAGATGAAGAATCTCGATGGTGTCAAATCGGTATTAGGGCTTGATGCATTACTCGGTTCGGGCATTCCAAGAGATATCATTCCAGAGGATTTAACCTCGAATCTGAAAAATGAGAATTATCAGATGCTGCTGGTTTTCTCTGAGTACAAGACAGCGAGCGATGAAGTGAATCAACAGTGTGATGACTTAAAGAGTATTATTAAAAAATACGATGACAAAGGTATGTTAGTAGGAGAAGCCCCTTGTACCAAGGACTTGATTGATATCACAGATCAGGATTTTAAGACAGTAAGTATTGTATCAATTGGAGTCATTTTCCTCATAATCGCAATTTTATTCAAGTCAATTTCGTTGCCAGTTATCTTAGTTAGCGTGATTGAATTTGCAATCTTTGTCAATATGGCGATTCCGTTCTATACGAATACAGAGATTCCTTTTATTGCTTCGGTGGTAATCGGTACAATTCAGTTAGGAGCGACTGTGGATTATGCGATTCTGATGACAACGCGTTATCGTAAGGAACGTAATCTTGGCAAGACGAAAAAGGAAGCCGTAGGTATTGCACATCGTGTTTCGATGAATTCAATTATTGTCAGCGCGTTGAGCTTCTTCGCAGCAACGATTGGTGTTGGTATCTACTCTAAGGTTGATATGATTGGTAGTTTATGTACGTTGATGTCGCGTGGAGCAATTATTAGTATGTTCGTAGTTTTACTAGTATTGCCTGCTATGTTAATGGTATTTGATAAAGTGATTCTGCATACTTCCCTAGGTTTTAAGGAAGCAAAACTGGCAGACAAGTCAAGATAGAAAGGATGGAGATGTAGATGATGAACTGGAAGAAAATATGTGCATTTACCTTATGTGGAGCATTGACACTCAGCCTGGCAGGTTGTGGACAGACCGAAAAGACAGCGAGTAGCGCAGATGTCACAAGTAAAAAGTTAGAGAAGACACTAGAAGAAAAAGCAAATGTGAAGTCAGGTAGTGGCAATCTACAAAAGGAAGAGACGGTGTATCTGATGGCAGATGCGAAAGGTACCGTCGATGAAACAATTGTCAGTGCCTGGTTGAAGAACCAAGATCGTACAGAAAAGCTAGAAGATAGTAGTGAATTGACAGATATTAAGAATGTTAAGGGCGATGAGACATTTACACAGACAAGTAATAATGTGACTTGGGATGCGCAGGGAGCTGATATCTATTATCAGGGAAATACAAAAAAAGAAGCACCCGTAGCTGTCGATGTCACTTATTATCTAGATGGCAAAGAGATGAGTGCAAAAGACATCGCAGGCAAGAGTGGTAAAGTCAAGATTCGATTTGACTATAAAAATCATGAGAAAAACGGTGATGTGTATACGCCATTTATGATGGTAACTGGTATGATTCTTGATGGTGACAAATTCACAGGAATCGAAGTAGACCACGGGAAAATCATATCAGATGGAAGCAATCAGGTCGTTGTCGGTTATGGCTTGCCTGGACTAAAGAGTAGTTTGGATTTGACACTAGGTGATAAAACACTTGACCTAGACATTCCAGAATCTTTTGAGGTAACAGCTGATGTAGAAGACTTCTCATTGGATATGACGATGACACTTGCCACAACAGAAATTTTTAATGATATTGATACTGATGAATTGGATTTGAGCGAGTTGTTTGAAAAGCTTGATGATAAATTAGATGAATTTACAGATGGAAGTAACGAGTTATCTGATGGTATTAAAGAATATACAAAGGGTGTTAGTTCTTTAGCAGATGGAACGAAGACGTTGAAAAATGGAACAAAAACGTTATATGCTAATACGAAGAAAATCAAAACTGCCACAGCAAGTGTGAAAAGTGGTTCGGCTACATTAGATACCGGAGCCCAGACTTTGAAGACAGGTATTGCGACTGCAAAGAGTGGTTCGGCTCAGTTGAAGACAGGTTATGAAGGGGATAAGGGAGCTGTAGCTGGTGCGAAGGCTTTGGCAACAGGATTAGCTACATTGAATCAGGCAGTCACAGCACTATCATTACCAACGGCTAAGGTTCCGGAAGTATCACAGGAACAGATGCAGCAGATTCAAGCAGTAATTACAGCGACTCTTCAAAAAGAGATTCCAGCAGCAATACAAGAATATGCCAAAAAGGATCCAACAATCGCAACCGACCAGCATGTACAGGCAGCATATCAAGCAGCATATCAGACAGCATATGCCAAGGCATATCAGGAGGGCATGAAGGCTGGTGCTCAGGCAGCAGTAGACCAAATCAATGCCACTGTTAGCGGAATGTCTGGTCAGATTACAACATTACAAAGTTCCGTCGCCCAGTTAGCAACTGGTTCCTCACAGCTCGCTACCGGCGTTGACAAGCTATATGAGGGAACAAAAACATTAGATAGTGGATTGTCTCAGTTAAAGAGTGGAAGTGAAACTTTAGCTGGTGGAACAGCAACACTTAAGAGTGGAAGTTCTCAATTAGACACAGGCGCAGGCAAGTTAAATAAGGGTGTGAAGACACTTAACGCAGGTGCGATTAAACTCGATAAGGGCGCAAATAAGCTTGACAATGCAAGTGATGCCTTATTAGATGGAACAAAAGAATTACTTCAGGGCGTTGATAAAATCGTTAACAAGGCCAATGTTTACGAAGCAGACGCAACCGATATAACAGACCGTGCCAAAGAATTAGTAGAAGCGGGTAAGAGTTATCATTCATTCTCTGGCATCAAAGAGAATGCAACAGGAAGCTGTAAATTCATTATCAAGACTGCAAAAGTTGAGAAATAATCAGCTTTTGATAATGAGCAAGACCTCAGTCAGGCAAAGGCTTGATTGAGGTCT
>CAZUGH010000066.1:0-10144 GCA_964619785.1 uncultured Lachnospiraceae bacterium
GGCTTTGTCTGTTGCAATTATTTTCTTCATTTTAAATCCACCTTTCTGATTTTTTACTAGTATACTCCTTTTTGAAAAAGAATTCACTAGTTTTTTTGAAAATAAATGATATAATAACATTGCAGGTTATAATATTATAGAAATAGAATTAGAGGTAGTGTTCGATATGTATAGTTTTAAAACTAGAGTATCTTATAGTCAAATAGATGACAAAGGACAACTGAGCATCCCAAGCGTTGTGAATTATCTTCAAGATGCATCCCTGTTTCATTCACATGATGTAGGCATGAGTCTAGCAAAGCTTTATGAGCTTCATCGTGCCTGGTTGCTGAGCACCTGGCACATCATCTTCAATCGCTTTCCAATTATGGGTGAGCAATTGCAAATTAACACATGGCCTTATGCGTTCAAATCTGTATATGGACTTCGTAATTACACAATTGAAACCAATGATGGTGAAGTTATCGCATATGGAGAGGGCCGATGGTTTCTTTTTGATTCCTTGGAAGGAAAGCCCGTTTTAGCAAAACTAGCTGATACAGATTGCTATGAATATGGCGAGAAACTGGATATGGAATACAAGCCACGCAAGGTTACTTATCCCGATGATTTAGAATTCATTGAGACGGTAAATATATATCCTAACCAATTAGATACAAACAACCATGTTAACAATGGCGAGTATGTGCGTATTTCCTGTGATTATCTTCCACAAGGATTTTGCGCTGCAGAACTTCGGGTCGAGTATCGTACAGCAGCTCATGTCGGCGACAAGCTTCATGTATATCGTGCTGACACGGATGAGTACTTATATATCCTGCTCACCAATCAGGATTGCAACCCATACACAATCGCAGAATTCAAGAAAGGTAATATGTGAATTATATGGAACCAATTACAGAATTATTAGGCAAGATTAACCGCCTCTATATCAACCGCCAATCTCCAAACGGTGTATACTTAAGTCCCCTAGGCGAACCAGATGTACAGGTTCTATTGCCACGGAATCAGGTACCTGCCGAAGCGGATACAGGCGATGTACTAGAAGCTTTTATTTACAAGGATTCAGAAGACCGTCCCGTAGCCACACTCATTGTTCCACCACTAACCCTCGGAACAACTGCCCGTCTCAAAGTTAAAGAAGTTACTGATATCGGTGCATTCCTCGACTGGGGATTAGCAAAAGATTTGTTGCTGCCGTTCAAGGAGCAGACGTCCCGTGTACATGAAGGCGAAGAGGTTCTCGTTGCTCTCTACTTAGACAAGAGCAGTCGTCTCTGTGGAACCATGCATGTATATGACTATCTAGAAGCAGATTCTCCCTATCATGAAGAAGACCATGTGACGGGCTTTGTCTATGAATTGACAGACTCTTATGGTGTCTTTGTTGCCGTTGATGATAAGTATTCCGCTTTGATTCCTCACAATGAGCTAATTCGTGATTTTGCTGTTGGTGAGAAAATCGAAGCGAGAATCAAGCAAGTTCGTGATGATGGCAAGTTGACTCTTAGCATGAAGGAAAAGGTTCCTCTACAGATGGGAATTGATGCCGAACAGATTCTAAGACGTCTAGAAGAAGCTGGTGGTTCACTTCCGTTCCATGACAAGACAAGTCCTGAGATTATCAAACGAGAATTTGAAATGAGTAAAAATTCCTTCAAGCGTGCGATTGGCCGATTAATGAAAGAGGGCGTCATTGATATTCACAGTGATGGAATTGAATTAAAGAAATAAAATAGGTCTCCATGCCCATTCATGAAAACAGGGTATGGAGACCTTTCCTATTTAAATTATTTACCGTCCAAAAATCTCATACGACTCTCTGGTTCACGAGGACCTCTTCGTTCAGGTGTCGCAGGCTTTCTATGGAGTCCCGCTGCCTCTGCTAACCCGTTGGTCAGTTCTGCTTTGCATTTATCACAAAAACGTCCTGTCTTAATCGATGTACCGCACTTCTCACAATTGATACCAATTGCAGAATCCTCAGCAAAGCATAGTCTCTCTTCGCGAATCCAATAGTTAATCTGACTGACGCTTACATCCATCTCTTTTGACAATTCAGATATTCCTACATGCGGATGCTCATATATATAATTCTTAACTTCCTTGAACTTACCGTCTAACTCCTTCTGGCAAGTCGGGCATAATAGCTGTCCTCTAATATAATTGAAAATCTTACCACAATTTCTACAAGTTGCAATCTCCATCTTTCTTACCTCCCTGAATTTAAAAATCTCTGCCAATACACAGACAAACAAAATAAATCTTATCTACGCCTGCTTCTTTTAATCTAGCAGCACACTGGTCAATCGTAGCTCCTGTTGTATAAATATCATCGACAAGCAAAACTCGCCTCAGCTTTTTAGCATCAGAATCCTCATTTACCTCAAAGGCATGTCTAAGATTGTCATATCGTTCTCTATCATCGAGTCCCTTTTGTGGTTTTGTATTCTTCTTACGAACAATCAAATCACTTCTCATCAGAACACCTAACCCGTCTGCAATCCCTTGTGCTAACACCTCTGCCTGATTGAATCCACGAAATCTCTGCTTTTCCTTATGTAATGGAATCGGCAAGATAGCATCAAGCTCAAGCTGTTTTAATTGGCTTCCATAATGATATAATACTTCACTCACAAAATAGTCCCCATACTCTCGTCGTCCACTATACTTAAACCGTGCTACGGATTCTTTCATATATTTATCATATTCCCACACAGCAAATCCCTTGTCGTAATGAACTTCTCCCCGCTTCTTGCAATCAAAGCAATACTCATCCGACGTTTTAGCAATGGACTTTCCACATCGCCTGCATGTAGGTTCTGTAATCAACGTCGCTTTCCTCTTACACAAGTCACAAACCAACTGCTCAGACGCCACTAACGCCTTACCACAGACCGGACATGTTCTTGGGAAAATAACATCGAGCATCCTCTGTAACATATACATACCTCATCCCTTTTGATGTGCTAAGTATAACAAATTTTGTCATATTATGCACTACATTTCTTGAATTCTGCGTGCTAAAGTTGAATACCTCGTCTGTTCTGACTCATTCAGTATCATTTTCCTCACAGAATCTTCGCTTCCTACAATTGTCACGCATTTTTTACCACGCGTAACTGCCGTATATAACAGATTACGATTCATCAACATTCTTGGTCCTCCCATCAGTGGCAGAACCACAGCGGGATACTCGCTACCCTGTGATTTATGAATTGTGATGGCATAGGATAACTCGAGTTCATCTAGTGCACTAAACGAATATGTCACTGTCTTATAATCATCATACTCTACCTTAACTTCCTTAGCATATGAGTCAATACTACGAATCAAACCCGTATCTCCATTAAAAATACCGGTTCCTTCCATCACGCGAATATTATTATATCCTCTCGCTTCCCATGTAATCTGATAGTTATTCTTAATCTGCATCACCTTGTCACCTTCGCGAAACAAGGTCCCATGTGCCTCAACTTGATTCTTATTCGGTGCTGGTGGATTCAAATATCGCTGAAGCACTTCATTACACCGTGCCACACCAAGCTCGCCCTTCTTCATTGGGGTCAATACCTGTACTTCGAATGGCTCGCAATCGCAATACTTCGGCATTTTCTCTCGAACCAGCCACAACATAACTTCCAACACACCATGGCTATCCTGTCTTGGCAAACAGAAGAAATCCTTGCTCTGATTGTCTAGGGAAATGTCCTCGCCTCGATTTATCTTATGTGCATTTACAATGATATCGCTTTCAGCTGCCTGCCTAAAAATCTTGTCTAGCCACACAACAGGAAACTTCTCAGACTGAATCATATCACGTAGAACATTACCAGGTCCGACACTCGGAAGCTGATTCACATCACCTACAAAAATAACCCTCGTTCCTACACTGATTGCCTTCAACAGGTTGTGAAACAGATAGATATCCACCATAGACATCTCATCAATAATAATCACATCCGCCTCAAGCGGATTCCACTGGTTACGTTCAAATCGTTCTTCTTGATCTTCCATCTCCACTCCACCATTATACTGAAGCATACGATGAATTGTCTGGGCTTCCTCACCCGTTGTCTCTGACATACGTTTCGCCGCACGGCCAGTCGGTGCAGCAAGTAAGATTTCTAAACCTTCATTCTTCAGAACATGAATAATAGTATTAATTGTCGTGGTTTTACCCGTTCCGGGACCACCCGTAATAATCAGAACCCCTCTTGTCAAAGCTTCCCTCACGGCGAGCATCTGTTTCTCATCTAAGTCAATCGACTCTTGATCGCGCACTTGTTCTAGTATATATTCCACATGTGCTTTGCTTATCTTGGTCTTGCCATTAAGGTCAAGTAACATTCTGGCGCAATTTAACTCTGCTTGATAGAGAGCGTTTGTGTATACGCGCACCATACCATCCTCTTCTTTGACCACAACGCTTTTGTCAAACGCCATATCAACGAGAACGCGGTCAATGTCCATTGCAAGAACTCCTAGAATCTCCTCCGCATTTTTTTCGAGAATATCCTTCGGTAGGAAAACATGGCCTGAATTGTTAGCAAGCGTAAGCACATAAAGGATTCCTGCACGAATTCGATAATCCGAATTGTTCTGTATCCCGATTCGTCGTCCGATATCATCCGCTATTTTGAACCCAATCCCGTTAATGTCCTCAGCAAGCTGATAGGGATTTTCCTCAACAATATGATAGAGTTCTTCATGATATTCATTATAAATCTTCACAGCAAGTTGATTGGAGATTCCATATTTTTGAAGAAAAAGAAGTGCATTACGCATCTCTCTCTTCTCCGCAAATTGTTCTCCAAAATCCATCGCTTTGCGTTCGGTGATTCCCTTCACTTCAGCTAGACGTTCTGGTTCCTTTTCCATAATCTCAAATGTCTTGTCGCCAAACTTATCTGTGATACGTTTCGCCAACCCACCACCGATTCCCTTAATCGCTCCTGACGCCAAATAGCGTTGAACTGCCAACAAATCCTCTGGCTCCTTAATCTCATAAGAAGTCACTTTAATCTGCTCACCATAGGTCGGATGAAAGGTCTCTTCGCCCTCTATTACAATGTATTCTCCCTCATTAATAAAAGGAAAACTGCCCACACACATCTCATCCTGGCCATCATCATCAACCAGCTCCAAAACGGTGTAACCATTTTCCTCATTACGATATACGATATGCTCAACGTATCCTTCTACTTCTCTCATGCTGACCTCTTTCCGTAAAACTCCTACTATATTCGCACAGAACCCCCCATAAAGTCATGGAGGGTTCAATATTATTTCTGATTATTTTTCATTGATTCATAAAGCATCTGGGCAACGCCATAGCCCTGTGCATCAACTGCACTCTTAGCGTACTGTTCCGTCATCATGTCACTAAACATCGAAGTATACTCACTCTCTTCTTCTGTCTTATCGACGGTAGATTGCATTCCTTTGAATACCTGCTCAAGAAAATATTGTTCAAAGCTCTTGCAAGCTTCCATCAATTCCTCATCACTTTGAGCATTTTCAATCGTATTTTGTAATTCTGAAGTAGCTGCAAGACTACTAAGGGAATTGTCTGCTCCTAGCAATGATGAAGTAGCAGAACTGCTGCTAGGATTCAGCATTGCGGAATACATATTATCAATGGTAAGACTCATCTCTTATCCCCCATTCTATGAACGAAGATTATTCGCCTGCTGAAGCATCTCGTCGGAAGCTGTAATAGCTTTCGAATTCATCTCATATGCTCGCTGTGCAATAATCATATTAACCATCTCATCAACTGCCTGAACATTCGAACTCTCAAGATAACCGCTTACAACCTTAGAGCCCAATACATTCGGTGCATAAATCGTAGGTGTACCAGAAGCAACCGATTCTTTCAGACAAGAATCAGAACCCTTCTCCAAACCACCTGCATTTGGAAAATAAGCAAGTCCAATCTGAATTCCGATACGCTGACGATTGTTATTCGCATCCGGTAAGGTTAGATTACCCGATTGATCTACCTCTAAGTCTGAGCTTCTCGTTCCTCTTGGTAGCACAATAGCATTACCAGTTGCATCTAATACCGGATTACCATTCGTATCTGTCATGGCAAGAGTTCCATCCGTCATCAGCGCCACATTAAAATCACCATTTCTTGTGTAGCCTGTGCTTCCATCCTGAAGCTGTACCATGAAAAAGCCCTGTCCTTCAATGGCATAATCAAAGTCCCCCGAAGATTCATTCAAGGCACCTTGTTCAAAATTCGTCGTAATAGCACCTGTTCTTACTCCAAGACCAACCTGAGCTCCTACCGGTTTGGCATTTCCCTCATTATCTGTTGTCTTAGCTTGTAAGGTCTGGTACATCAGAGACTTAAACTGGGTACTCTCCTTCTTATATCCAACCGTATTGACATTTGCCAAGTTGTTCGATATCGTATCTAGATTCGTCTGTTGGGAAATCATTCCCGAAGCCGCTGTCCATAATGAACGCATCATAAGCGATTCCTCCTTTTGTCGTCGCTTATATCCTCCATGACGCAAGCAACCTTATAGTATCTTTATCGGTTCAATCCGAGGAAAAGTTAACCGAGTCTACCTACGGAATTCACTGCTTTATCTAACATACTGTCCATCGTCTTTAATACTTTGGAGTTGGATTCATATGCTCTTGTGATGGCAATCATATTCACCATCTCAGATACAACATTAACATTCGACTGCTCTACATAGCCCTGTTCCACTGTCGCTGTACTATCCTTCTCCGTGGCACCTTCAACTGTTTCATACATGTTATCCCCGAACTTCTTCAGATAATCATAGTCTTCAAAGTCCGTCAAATCCAATGTATCAATCGTTGTACCATCTGCTGTAATGACTCCTGATTTGCTAATCGCAATCGTTGTGGCATCAGTCGGAATCACAATATCTCCACCTCTACCCTGTACTCGATTGCCATTGGCATCTGTTAAGTATCCCCCATTTGTTATGGTAAAAGAACCATCTCTCGTATACTTGAATGATTCATTGCCCTGCTTGTCCACATATCTCAACTTGAAAAAGCCATTTCCACTTAAAGCCATGTCATACGTTCCGCCTGTCTGGCGAACCGATCCCTGGCCATAATCTGTATATACCTCACCAATCTTAACACCTAGATTCATCGTTCCGATATTGCGGTCAATATAAGCGTCGGATCCGTCCCTCACTTTTATTGCCAAGACATCTTTAAATGCCTGATTGGACACACTCTCCTTCTTATATCCAGCGGTGGCTGAATTCGCCAAGTTATTGGATATAATGTCAAGTCTGTTTTGCTCATTCTTCATCCCTGTATAAGCAGTGTATAGTCCTCTAACCATAGAGTCACTCCTTACTCGTCGCGGTTACCCGCCAAAAATTCTACGTATTTACCTGTTCCAATTGCTACTGCTGCCATCGGTTCTTCTGCTGTCATCGTTGTTATACCAGTTCTAGCCTCAAGTAATTCTTCTAGACCAAATAACAAGCTTCCACCACCCGTAAGAACGATTCCACGGTCGGCAATATCTGCTGCCAATTCTGGTGGTGTCTTCTCTAACACACTATGAACCGCTTCTACAATCTGTGAAGTAGCATCTTTTAATGCTTCTTCTGTCTCCTCAGAAGTAACGGTAATTGTCTTAGGAAGACCCGTTACTAAGTTACGTCCACGAACATCAACAGTCTGTACTTCTGGGCGTGGGAATGCAGAACCAATCTGAATCTTGATATCTTCTGCTGTTCTCTCACCGATAAGTAAATTATGCTTCTTACGCATATACCTTACCAATGCTTCATCAAAATCATCACCAGCAATCTTAATTGATGTACTAACTACGGTTCCACCAAGGGAAATAACAGCAATGTCCGTTGTACCACCACCGATATCTACAATCATGTTACCACATGGTCTAGCGATATCGATACCAGCTCCAATCGCTGCTGCAATTGGCTCCTCAATAATTCTTACATCACGACCACCAGCTTGAATCGCTGCATCTTCAACAGCCTTACGCTCAACCTCTGTAACACCACTTGGTACACAGATACTAATCAATGGCTTACGAAAACGCTGCTTACCTACTGCTTTTGTTATAAAATATTTCAACATCTTCTCTGTCACTGTGTAATCTGAGATAACACCCTGACGAAGAGGACGAACTGCTACGATATTGCCAGGAGTTCTTCCAAGCATCAATCTTGCTTCTTCTCCAATTGCTTTAATGCGATTGGTATCACGGTCAAATGCTACAACTGAAGGCTCCTTAAGTACGACACCCTTACCATTGACATAAACTAGAATACTCGCTGTTCCCAAATCAATTCCTATATCTGAACCCAACATGTGAATCTCCTTTCTTATATAGAACTACATATCTTTCTATATTATAAACGCATTTTACTATTTTTCCAATACTTTTTGTGAATTTGTGGAATTATTTTTCCTCGTCATATGCTGCCTGGAGCATAATTGCACATTCAACACGCTTTCTCTGAAGCTCACAACCCACTTCATAGGTCGTATTGATATCGCCATGACAGTTATATGCATTGGCAGCACATCCGCCACTACAGTAAAACTTGGCAAAACAATTCTTACACTCTTCTTTTGTATAGACATTGCAAAGCTTGAATTCATCTCGAATCTCAGTCTTCACAATACCGTCGTCCACATTACCCAAGCAAAACTCTTCCTTGCCCACAAACTGATGGCATGGATACAAGTCACCCCAAGGTGTCACTGCGAGATACTCTGTTCCCGAGCCACAACCCGATAACCGCTTATATACACAAGGGCCACCACTTAAATCTATCATGTAATGGAAAAAGTTAAAGCCTCTGCCTTCCTTCTTCCTCTTCAACATCTCTTTTGCTAAACGATCATAGCCTTCCTTGATAATTGGAATATCCTCTTCACGGAATGCATATTCCTCAGATGGGTCTGCCACAACAGGCTCCACAGAGATTTGTTCAAATCCCTCATCCGCTAGAAGAAGTACATCCTCAACAAAATCCAGATTGTGATGTGTAAATGTACCACGAACGTAATACTTCTGCTGATTTCTCGTCTCGGCTACTTTCTTAAACTTAGGAAGAATCTCATCAAAGCTTCCTCTTCCATCCTTAAATGGACGCATATAGTCATGCACGCTCTTACGTCCATCGATACTAAGTACGATATTATCCATCTCTTTATTTGCAAACTCGATGATATCATCATCAAGCAATACACCATTCGTCGTCAGCGTAAAGCGGAAATGCTTGTCCTTCTCTTCTTCAATGCTTCTTCCATAAGCAACGAGTTTCTTCACAACATCAAAGTTGAGCAGTGGCTCACCACCGAAGAAATCAACTTCTAGATTCCTACGACTTCCTGAATTGGCAACCAAGAAATCTAATGCCTTCTTACCAACCTCATAGCTCATCAGAGAACGATCCCCCTGATACTCACCTTCACCTGCAAAGCAATATCGACAAGACAGATTACATGCGTGAGCAATATGAAGACATAGTGCCTTCACTACTGTCTGGCGCTGTTTGAAATCAATCACACCATTCTCATAAATGTCCTCTGTAAATAGCGTTCCATTTTCCTTCAATTCCTCGATATCTTCGAAAACTTCCTTCATATCTGCTTTAGTTAAATTCTGATCTGCATATCGTGCAACAAGCTCATTCGTTATCTCTTCATGAGACTTATCCTCATACATCGCAATTGTGTCATACACGACATCATCTACTACATGAATAGAACCACTGTTCACATCCAATACCATATTGTACCCATTATTCTTATATTGATGAACCATCTTTATCCTCATTTCCTGTTCTCTATTGTTACAAACAAACGAGGACCTTGTCTGTAAACCACCATCCTTTGGTTCGCAAACTGGCCCTCCATTGCATTATACATAATACGAATTATTTGTTTTCGCAGCTCTGATTACCAACTGTACAGCTTGTCTTGCATGCAGACTGACAAGATGTCTGGCATTCACCACAACCACCTTTTTTTAATGATTCTTTTAAATTCTTAGTTGTTAATGTCTTAATTCTCTTCATGATGATGCTTCCTTTCCTAAATAGATATATTCAGTATAACATAGGTTTTTCTCAAGTACAAGTATCAGTTTCCTTTA
>CAZUGH010000067.1:0-3152 GCA_964619785.1 uncultured Lachnospiraceae bacterium
TGGTGTAATGTAATCGAGGGAGTCTTTCACAACGACGAAAGAGCTCCCCCAGATTACTCCTGCTAGAACTAATAACAGGATTGACATATATTTTCGTTTCATTCTATAGATTAAATTCTTTCTTGGTACTTGCCAAAGCATCATCCATGCGGCTCAAAACAGCATCAATCTGTTCCATGGTGATTACAGCGCCTGGCTCGAAACGAATACATTTTGCATTCACGAGTGTTCCTGCTGTTAATACACCTCTAGCAAATAATCCCTTAGCAATATCGTAACCGACATCACTCTTAACGAACTCAACTGCCAACATCAAGCCAACACCACGTACGTCGTCAATTACGGTTGGATATTTTTCTTTTAACTTTTCTAATCCAGCCTTGAGATAATCGCCCTTTGTCTTACACTGACCTGGGATGTCATTTTCAATCATGTATTTGATGGTTGCTAGTGCTGCCGAACAACATACTGGGTTACCACCAAAGGTTGGGGAACCTAATAACCAAGGATTGTCAATGAGTTCCTGTGTCCACATGTGTGGTCGGCAGATAATTCCTGTGATTGGCATGATACCACCACCAAATGCCTTACCATATGTCATAATATCTGGTACAACATCCTCAGCTTCACAACGGAAGAAAGTACCGGTTCTTCCCATACCACACTGAATTTCATCGAAAATCAATGCTACACCGTACTCATCACAGATTTCACGAAGTTCCTTAAGGTATCCTGCTGGAGGTACGATTACACCTGCTTCACCTTGAATTGGCTCAACAATCATACCGGCAACTTTTTCACCAACGGCAACTAAGTTCTTGATTGCTTTTCTAGCATCTTCTGCATTACCATACTCAACATGCTGTACCTGTTGAACCATAGGAATGTAAGGTACACGATATGTATTCTTACCACCCATGGAGATAGCTCCCATTGATTTACCATGGAAAGCTCCTACGGTAGAAATAAACCATCTTCCGCCTGTTGCGATACGAGCGAGCTTAAGTGCCATTTCAACAGCCTCTGCTCCACCATTGGTGAAGAAACAATACTGTAAATCACCTGGGGTGATACCTGCCACTGCTTTTGCAAGGTATCCACGAAGTGGGTCAAGTAATTCCTGAGAATGCAAAGCTTGATGATCTAACTGTGCTTTCACAGTATCTAAGATTTCTGGGTTACGATGACCACAGGTATAGATACCGAAACCACCGAGACAGTCGATGAACTCTTCACCATACATGCCTTCGCATACACTATCATGATCCTTCCACTCAAGAACAGCGGAATTTGTTGATACTGACTTACGATACTTTAACCAGCCCGGGCTAACATAATTATCAAAATAATCAATCGTTTCCTCTGTCATTTTCTTCTTCTGATCATCCGTTAATTCATCTGCATGAATATAACCAATTACGCTATCTAATTCTTGTTTTACTTGTTCTAAACTCATAATTTATTCCTCCATTTTTAATTCATTTATTGTTTTACCTTTGTCCACATATCATCATAGATTGCCAGTGTATCTGCATCTAAGTTCTTAACAAATTCACCCTTTGCAATAACATCTGCAGGTGGGTTCTTTGCTGGGTTATCTGAGTACTCACTACCCAATAGCTTAACCGCTTCTGCATTTGGATTTAGATAAGGGAATTCCTCTGATACTGCTTTTCCTGTCTCAGCTTTCAACATATAGTTGATGAATTTCACTGCATTATCATAGTTCTTTGCACCCTTCATCACACACCAGTTATCCATGAACAGATAAGCACCCTCTTCTGGATAAACAACCTGGATGTCCGGATTCTCATCCATTGCTAATGCAATCTCTGCACTCCAGCAATATCCAAGAGAACAATCTCCTGAAATCAGTGCCGATTTTGGACTATCACTATCATAAAGCTTGATGTTACCCTTTAACTTAAGAAGCTTATCCTGTACCTGTGTCAGTTTATCCTTATCACTTTCATTTAGACTCATTCCCATACTTCTCTCTACCATACCGATTGTTGCACGGAAGTCATCTAGAACAACAAGTGAATTTGCATATTTTGTATTGAATAAATCATCATACTTTGTAATCTTGTCTGTAATTTTCTTTGTGTTTACTGCGATACCAGCTACACCACCCTGATAAGGAACGGAATACTCTCCTGTTGGATCATAGGATGGTTTCAGATAAGACTCCCCGATATTTTTCAGGTTTGTCAGCTTCGACTGGTCAATCTTCTGTAGCATATCCTGATTAATCATTTGTTCTACCATATAATCACTAGGCTGAACAATATCATAAGCACCTTCCGACTCAGACTTAACCTTTGCTAACATATCTTCATTTGAGGAAAATGTTGAGACATTTACTTCAATTCCGGTTTCCTCAGTAAAAGCATCTAATACAGATTGTGGTACATATTCTGTCCATACGAACAAGTTGAGGCTTCCTGCTTCTGCATTCGAATCACTTGCTGAACCACTTCCACAACCAGTCATCATAGCTGCGATCATAACAACCACCATTATCATACTCATTATTTTTTTCATTCTCATATTAATCAACCTTCCTCTCTCTATTTGCTCTTTTTGAAAATACCACTCTGCGTCAGTACAACCAATACGATTGTTCCTAACAGAATCAATGTTGACAGTGCATTTACATCTGGCGCCACTCCACTCTTGATACTCTCCATAACCTTCAATGGGAATGTCTTGGTCTGACCATTGGTAAAGTAACTGATGATTACATCATCAATTGATAAGGTAAACGCTAATAATGCGCCACCACCAATACCGGGTGCCAATACGGGAAGCGTTACTCTGAAAAAGGTCTGAAGTCGGTTGGCTCCAAGGTCCATCGACGCCTCCTCAATTGAGTTATCATAGCCTGACAATCTCGCCCTGACATTGAAGATTACATAAGGAATACTAAATGTTACATGTGCCAGTACAAGAGATAGCATACCTCTTGGAATTCCAGTCTTGGTAAATATGGTAAGCAATGAGATACCAAGAACAATCTCTGGAATAACGACTGGGATATATAATAAAGCATCTATCGTGCTTTTCCCACGGAATTTGTATTTGTACATACCCACTGCTGCGATGGTTCCGATGCAGGTAGCAAGTAGGGTACTGATAATTGCAATTGTAAT
>CAZUGH010000067.1:3252-6288 GCA_964619785.1 uncultured Lachnospiraceae bacterium
TGTAATATTTCTTCCTTTTGCTATCTTGCTTTTTGTTTGTTTCTTCATCTGCTACCTCCTTTCCGCCTTTACACTCCCAGGCTTTCCATGTCACCACCACATTTCTGATAAAGTTTAACCAGAAGAAGGGTTATAACAATCAATATAATCGATAGAGCAGCTCCTAACGGCCAGTTGTTACCACTCTGGAATTGTCGTTCAATCAGGTTTCCTATAACATCTGAATTACCACCACCTAAGATATCTGATACAAAGAACAATCCAAGACTTGGTATAAATACCATGATAGAGCCCGAGAAAATTCCGCTTGCTGTAAGTGGTATGATAACTCGTCTGAATGTAGTCAATTTCTTAGCTCCTAAATCCGCAGATGCCTCGAGTAAATTCTGGTCTAGTTTCTCAATCGCTGTATACAACGGAAGTACCATGAATGGGAATAAACAATATACCATACCAAGTATTGTAGTTCCTTGTTGGAACAAAAATTCAATCGGTGTATCAATCAATCCGCATGATTGTAAGAAGTTATTCAACACACCATTCGTTCCAAGGAAGGTTCTCCATCCATAGATACGAATCAAAGAGTTTGTCCAGAATGGTATGATAACCATCATGTACAAGATTGCCTTTTTCTTACTCATCGTTCTGGCAATAATAAAGGAAAATGGATATGCCAACGCAACGCAGATTGCTGTAGATAAGAATGCAATCACAACGGATTGTACATATATCTTCACGTAGTTCACATCAAACAGTCTTTGGTAGTTCGCCATGGTGAACTTGAACTGTACATTGTAATATTGATCAAGTGAACAGAAACTCATAATCAATACATAGATCAATGGAACTGCTACGAAAAATGCTAACCACAGAGTAACTGGTCCAACCATGATTGATGCGGGAAGTAGATTGGATTTTTTCTTCTTATGTTTCATTGTGAATCCCTCCTATCCCATCTTGACATTTTCAACAGCGTCGTAGAATACCTGGTCTAACGAATGAATCAGTTTCGCATCCTCCTGTTCCCAGTACAGATAAACGGTTCCGGATGCAGGAAGTGTTTCTCCTGCTAGACGTTCGATTTTTACCTCATTGCCATCTGGCAGAGTAACAATCGATTTAAGTATAGAACCTACATACACCTGCTCTTTTACCATTCCTTCAAGAGTAAATCCTTCAACAGGTTCTTGCGAATACTTCATGCGTTCTGGTCGAACGGAGACAGCAACCATCTCTTTTTCATGGAAGCCCTCGCCGAGTCCTGTAACGATACCAGATTCAAGCTCTACACTTACTTCATTATCTTTAATATCTTTTACATAACCTTCAAATAGATTTGTTTCACCAATAAAAGTGGCTACAAACTTCGATGCTGGCTTCTCATAAATCTCCGTTGGAGTTCCTACCTGTTCAAGGACACCGGCATTCATAATTGCGATACGATCACTCATCGTCAATGCCTCTTCTTGATCATGTGTTACATAGATAAAGGTGATATTCAACTTTTTCTGTAGACGTTTCAGCTCTAATTGCATCTGCTTACGAAGTTTCAAGTCCAAGGCACCTAATGGTTCATCAAGCAGCAATACCTGTGGGCGATTGATTAATGCTCTTGCGATAGCAACACGCTGTTTCTGTCCACCAGATAACTGTGATGGATAACGCTTCTCAAATCCACCAAGTTGAACAAGATCGAGCATCTCTGTTACTTTTTCTTTAATCTCGTTCTTCTTCATCTTCTTAATCTTCAAACCATAAGCTACGTTATCAAAGATTGTCATATGTGGGAATAATGCGTAACTCTGGAAAACGGTATTTACATTTCTCTCATATGGTTCCTGATTATCAATATTGACATCAGCCACCTTGATACTTCCACTTGTTGGTTCTTCAAATCCTGCTACCATACGAAGTGTTGTTGTTTTACCACATCCTGAGGAACCGAGGAAGGTGAGAAATTCTCCTTCATAAACATCTAAGTTCAGGTCCTTCACAACATGATTTGTTTCCCCATAAATTTTATTAACCCCTTTGATTTCTACCATGACTTTTCTATCCAATATGTATCACCTCTTCCTACTGTACTAGAGTGCTTTTTTGCCACGCTCGCCGGTTCGGATTCGAACGGCATCCTCAATGTTACGAATGAAGATTTTACCATCACCAACTCGGTCACTCACCATCTTGTCTCGTACCTCAGCGATGATTTCATCTACTAACTTGTCTTCTACTACAACCTCTACTCGGATTTTAGGGAGTAGATTGATGGTTGTTTTGAATCCCTTAATCTCATTCACTCCTGCCTCATCCACTACTCCTTTTTGTGTACCACATCCCATAACCGATGAGATTGTCATACCACCACAATGTAGTGTGTCCAAAATACTCTTCAGTGTCTCTAATCGCTCTGGGCGAATAATTAAAACCATTTCTTTCATCTCAAAATTCCTCCTTTTTGCAATCATTCAATGGAATGAATATAAAAAAAGGAGCCACCTCTTAGGTAGCTCCTTCGCTTTGATAATTATATCATACACGTTTTTTGTGTATTTTCAATTACTCTTTTTATGTATTTATCTACTTATTTAGGAGTATTTACACGTCGCGCTCACGAATCATCTTCATCATCTGTATTCGATTGCGTATTCCTAACTTTCGATAAATATTGAGGATATGTTTCTTCAGCGTATTGACCGTAATTGCCAATTCGTCACTAATCTCATCATTATCTTTACCAGACATCAATTCACGAAGCACACCCTCTTCCCGTCTGGTGAGTCCAAACTCTTTCGAAGCTTCTGTAACTGTAATTTTACTAACTCCTAGCTCACGTTCTTTCTTGCTTTCAAACAGACGAAATGCCAGGTGATCTTTTAACATGTCGACGAGGAAAATGTCATCATGGGAGAAATCTTCCTTGCCTATCGTCCGATAGAACGTGATAACACCAAGAAACTGTTTTTCTCTGCCTAACACCATCTGTAATGAATAGTGCCACCGGTTCGGTTGATATACCTTTTTATAGTACTCTGTCTC
>CAZUGH010000067.1:6388-9517 GCA_964619785.1 uncultured Lachnospiraceae bacterium
GTAATGAATAGTGCCACCGGTTCGGTTGATATACCTTTTTATAGTACTCTGTCTCATATCGGATAAATCCTTTGTTGTATAAATCTTATAGATGATATTATTAAGTACTAACCAGTCACTTGTCTCTAAATGCTTCATGAACATTCCTCCTGTCTTATATCAAAAAAAGGGCGACAGCCTAAGCCATCGCCCTTGATGAATCTACTTTATTTATAGCAGATTTCGTAATTTATTTCAAGTACTTTTTATTTTTTTGCTGGATTTGAGTAGTGGCTCTCATCATACTCGAGGTAATTATAGTGCGTCTTAGGTGTAAACACGATACCTGCTGGGAAGTCTGTTGCCAGATAGGTGTTCGATACACGAACTCGACTATACCTACAATTTACAAGCGTGTTATCCATCATATCTAACCAGTTCTGTGGTGTCATCTGACTCACCGTAGCTGGATATCCTGCAGAGCCCACTTGCGCTGACTGTACCACATGGACTGGATAATAACAGGTATTAAACATATTACTCTTAACCGTTACATTCACAGCGCCACGAAGATATACGCCATAGAATGCCACACCATATTCTCCATTATCATCTTTACCAATGTTCTGGAAGGTGTTACCTGTAATACTTGTGTTCTGCCAATTGAGTCCACGAATACCACTGTTAAGTGTCGTGCTGATTGTATTGTTACTGATGTTAATATTACTATGGTACAGCTGAGTTACTCCCTCGGCTGAGTAGTTATGTGAACCAATTGCAGAACCAATATTTAAGAATGAGTTATTGCGAATCGTTATGGTGTTACATGTTGTCTTGTCCCCATTGGACCAACCATAATTAAATCCACCAACGACTCCATCGGAACCATCAATGTTGATTGCTTCTTTGTAATCCTTCTCTTCACCAACGGATGTAAGATCCGTTGTAGATGGTGTGAAATCTGAGAATCCACAACCCTCAACAGTTACATTCTGAGAGGAATTCATCTCAATCAAGTGATAACCATAATATCTTGCAAAACGAATACCGCTAATATTGACATTATTACAATGGCCCATGACAACTGCTATTGCATTATCTTTGTTATTACAATTAACCTGTGTTGTTCCTGTACCCTTGAATGTAATATCGTGTGCACCGTTATAGGCACCAATTGTCTTAGAGTCCTTTGCCTTCGATGGCTCACATAATACAAACATGGACTTTGCTTCTGTCAATGATGTTGTATACTTTGCTGCAACCTTATCAATGACAACGCCCTCTTCAAAAACAATTGTTACATTTGATGGGACATAGACTGCATTACTTAAGTCATACGTACCAGCCTTGACAGTTAAAGTTCCTCCACCTGTGTACTCTAACTGTTCCATCGCAGCACGGAACTTAAAGTAATCTTCTGTGTTGGTTCCATAATATCCAGAGTTTGAATAATGCTCACGATATGGCACGCCATCTGTTGTGACAGATAAATTGTTCTCAGCCTTGTCCTGATAATAAGTAAGTCTAGATGCGGAACCATTATTGTAAGGAACATAATAATGATCTGCATTATATACTGTATTATTCTGAATTGCGCTTGTATTTTTACTTTCTACAGAATTCTTAACACTGCTATATCCCTTACCTTTACCATTGTTCGTTGCTACATCAAATTCAATTGGTATCGCAATATAGTTAAATGAATTGTTCTCAAAGGTAGGATTAACAACACCCTTTGCTAAGATACCCCAGCTTGTCTTCTTCGTTTTGTCATTACGATAGAACTTGTTACCAGTAATCTTAGCGTCTTTCCATACCATAGGCTTTACTGCCTGACTTGAGATATCACGGAACTTGTTACCCTTAATCGTGATATTCTCTTGATACAAAATAGTATCTACTTTCTTAATCTTAGGAACGGCATATTTAACAGAACCAATAGCACCTCTCATTCCTGCAAATAATGAGTCGGACACTGTGATATAACGGTTCGTTGAATTGTCTAACTTACTCCAGGAAAATCCAAAGGAATCGGTTGCTTTCGTCGCAGTCTCAAGACGAATTGCATAGACATTGTCACTTCCAGTAAGAGTTGTGCCCTCATAGAATTTACAATTATCTACTGTCACCTTACGGCATCCAGAAACAGCGATATAACTACCACCCTTTCTTGCCTTGAATTGAATTCCTTTCACTGTGACATTATAGTTATGAGCCATAGCAATGGCAATACCACTCTTTACTTTTCCCATATTGATGGTAGCTTTACCCGAGCCCTGAATCTTGACATTACGTGATGCTTTCAGTGCTGCCATCTTTTTCCCGGTTGCCTTACTGCTTTTGACTAAGGCAAACATATACTTTGAGCTCTTAACCTTCTTAGTCCCTGTCGATGTTGTCTTCTTCAGGGTTGTCCCAGTCTTGAGTTTGATTGTTACATTCGATGGAACATATAGAGTCCTGCAAATCTTATATGTACCCTTCTTCAGTACTAGAGTTCCCCCACCATTAGCCCCGAGTCTCTCAAGATAAGAACGAAGTACATAATAATGCTTTGTCTTAGAATTATAAATCGTACCACTTCGATATTTCGAGTAATAAGGTTTTGTCTTTGTTGAAATTGTGTACGTTTTCTTCGATGCAGCATCTGCTTTTTGTCCTGTCATGGTAAGTCCCACTAGGATCAATGCCAGTACAAGCAAACACTTTTTTAAACTGTTTTTCATACTATCCTCCATTATGTCTGTGTTGATTTTGTAATGCTCTATTAACAACTATAACTTTACTGCCAAAGTATGTCAATTCTATTTCAAAATCAATTTTTTTAGATAGTATTCCCTAAAACAGGTTCAGATATGAAATTATTTTATATTTTTCCACCAGCGATTCATGTATTCAGATGCTCTCGATAATACCATTGTCTCACCAATCTGTGGTGTTACAATCTGTTTACCTGCTGCCTCTCCTGCCTTCACAAAACGTTCCACAGGATCATCCCACGCATGACGCGCTAGTGTAAATGCGCCCCAATGAACAGGCATGGCAACCGGTGCTCCCAATGTCTCAACTGCCTTGATTGATTCTTCTGGGAACATGGAAGCTGCTGAAAAATCAACCGTTTATTTGATTGGAATTTTGATTTTAGCGTTA
>CAZUGH010000068.1:0-9478 GCA_964619785.1 uncultured Lachnospiraceae bacterium
CACTCAATCATATAGATTCCACCGAGCTCCATCTGTTTTACATAATCTACTAGTTATATCTGATTATTAAAACTATACGAGAAAATGGTATCTATTGGCTTAATACCGTATGCCACTCCACAAGCACCGAGTTGATTGCATATTTCTCTTGTATATTCTATATTACGCGCATAGAGAAGATGTTCTGATTTCATACTAAGCTTGGAAAATATTTTCATACTATGTAGAATTTCGTTCATATTCTGGCTCTCATTCTGTGCATTTGACATTCCATTCATAGCATCCCATATTCCAATCGTAGACAAGCCGTGACGCTGTATCATGGCAATTTGTTCCTTTAATGCATTGGCCTCTAAAGAAGATACCATAAAATTAGCTTTATGTTTATACCTCGCAAGCAAATCAAGTATATATTGATAGGTCTGTTTCTTCTCAACACCCAAAAAGCCAAGTCCAATCATCGGCTGTGTAAACGATGTTTTTCGTCTCCAGGATTAATTCGCTCGGGTGAATAACCTAGCGAAAACTCTTTTCCACATACCATACCTGATTCCTCTTCCAGTATTTTGGCACAAATATGTTCTGTTACTCCAGGATATACGGTAGACTCATACACAACAATACACCCCGGCGTGAGATATCTGCCAACAATCTGACTCGCCAATTTCACGGGTTCAAGATTTGGGGTTTTATCTGCGTTCACCGGGGTAGGAACAGCAACGACAAAGAACTTCACATTACGAAGTTCTCTCTCATCACTCGTATATAACATGGAAGAATTACGAATCACCTGATCTCCCACTTCTTTTGTTGGATCGATTCCTTGTTGATACATATGTATTTTGGATTCATTATTGTCAAATCCAATCACATCCATTATCTTGGCAAATTCAATCGCAATCGGCATTCCGACATAACCAAGACCGATTACTGCCAACTTCTCTCTTCGTTTGATCAGTTTCTTATAAAGACTGATACCTATACACCTCCATCAGTTACTTTTCTTGAAATCTGAGGTGGTTGATGACACCTCTCCCTCTTTTGTAACCAAAATGAGATCATATTCTGGGTGCATTTTCTGAAATGCTAATGCTTTTTCCCTACCCATCACAAATAATGCTGTAGATAAACTGTCACAAGCTGTCCCATCTTGACTCACTACTGTGACCGATGCCAGATCGGTGTCTGCAGGCGCAGCAGTATTTCGATCCATAATGTGATGATACCGAATCCCATCTTTCTCAAAATATCGCTCATAGTTGCCCGACGTAATAACCGCTTCATTCTCTACTTGAATCGTTCCAATGAGAGAATCCGCTTGCAGTGGATTGGTCACTCCTATATTATATGCCTGCTTGTCCGGTTTTATTCCTAGAACTTCAACATTACCTCCTAAGGATACAATGGCAGATTGCACTGACAGCTTTTGAAACAATTTGATAATCTGGCTTGATGTATATCCTTTTGCGATTCCACCAAGGTCAATCGCCATCTCCTTACCAATTTGCACTTGATTCGGTTCGCATAGCTTTATCTTTTGGTAATCAACTAACGTTTTAAGTTTTGTAAGTTGTTCCTTGCTCGGAATTTGATACTTCTTGCTATCAAATCCCCATGCTTTTACAACAGGATATATGGATATATCAAATGCACCCTCTGTCAATTCGGAGAGTTCTATACTTCTTTTTATTAATTGATAAGTCTCGGAATCTACTGTTACAAAGCTACCTGCACTTTCATTGATTCGATAGATGTCACTGTTTTTATCCGTAGCACTAAATAACCTATCATATTTTGTAATCAGACTTTTTGCTTGGAAAATGGCGTCCTCACCACTTTTGCCATATACCGTCAAATCCATTACCGTATCCATAGCAAATATCTCAGCAGTCGCAGGCTTTTGCTCACTTTCACCACAACCATATAAGAACAAACAAGAAAAAATGCATAGCCCAATCAAAACTCTATTCTTCATGATGTAATTCCTCTCTATCTCTCGCCGCCTTTGAATAGATACAACCACAATAATTCTGGCGATACAGATGATACTCTCGAGATAATTCAATACTTCGCTTGTAACCATTTTTCTTCTTAAAATCCGATGGCAAATATTTCACGTGATATTCCTCTGCCAATCTCTCGCCAATCTCCATCAGTTTATCAGCATGTTTATATGGACTCACAGATAATGTTGTACAATAATAATCAAAACCCTCTTCACTCGCTTTTTGTGCCGTCTCTCGAAGTCTCAATTCATAACAATGATAACAACGCTCCCCACCTTCTGGTGCCATCTCAAGACCTTTTGCAATCTGATAGAACTTCTCTGGCTCAAATTTGCCTTCATAAAAAACAGGCTTTTCTTCAAATGGATATTCCTCTAGAAATCGAATCTCTTCTTGTTTACGCTTTTCATATTCTGCTTCTTCCGTTATATTCGGATTATAGAAAAAAACAGTCACAACAAAATCAGACATCAAGCGTTCTAACACAGCACTACTACATGGAGCACAACATACCTGTAGTAGAAGTGTCGGTCTCTGATTCATGTTCTTGATTAACGCTTCTCTTTCTTTTTCATAATTTCTCTGATTCATATAATTCCTCTTTTCATCATTATGCTAAGCCGCGACAGCTAATGATGCCCGCAAGATTTCCACGTTTACCACCTGTAGCTCGGTGAGAAAACAATAAATCCTGGTGACAGCAGGTGCATAATCCACTCGTTTCAATATTAGAAGGTGCGATTCCGGCCTCATGAAGTATGATACGATTTGCTTCCCACAGATTAAGCTGATACTTGCCATTTTTCTTATCAAGTAGAATGTTTTGCCACTGATGCTCAAGAAATTCTCTTTGGAATTCCTGTGCGACATCTTCACTCACTTCATAGCAGCCCTGACAAATACCAGGTCCAATCACGCATCTGATATCTCTACGTTCACAGGAAAATTCATTGCTCATTCGTTCTATCATCTTTTGCCCAATTCGACTGACCGTTCCTCGCCACCCAGAATGTGCCATTGCAACAACCTTTTTAACAGGGTCTACAAAGTATAAGGGAATACAATCTGCATAAAACGTAATCAAAGTCACTTCTGGGTCATTGGTAATCAAACCATCAATTTCAGCATAATCACGTTCTTTTAAAATGCCTTTACCACAGTCTTCACGAGTTACTGTTCGTATATTTGTCTTATGAACTTGGTCGGAAAACACTAGGCTTTCTACTTCATAGCCTAGAGAACTTGCTAATCTGCGATGATTTTCCATCACCGCTTCTTCATCATCTCCACGAGAAAAGCTCAAATTCATGCTTTTGTAGATGCCTTCACTCACTCCACCCTTCTTCGTGGAAAAGCCATGAAGAACTCCTAATTCTTCTAAAATTGGAAGTTTTACTACGGTTACTCCGTCAATTGTTTCTATATTATAACTCATAAACATCATCCTTTTTTCGCATAATATGATTAATATTATAGTAGAACTTGCAAAAAAGGTAAAGTATTGATTGCTTTTTATGGATTTATTCGTTATACTCATATTTATGCGTTCTATTGACAAGGAGGTTAACTCATGCCATCTATTTACACTCACGACCGATTCGGTGAGCAGGTACTAGATAGTCTGCCCGAAGAAATCAAGAATCATATCATTCCTAACATGACACAATTTCGTATTGGTCTTCAAGGACCTGATTTTTTATTTTTCTACCATCCACTCATAAAACGCAAGCCAAACAAACTGGGACATGCACAACACAAGACCCCTGCTAGGGAATTCTTTGAACCGCTGCTTCCACTATTACGTGACTTAGGTTACGATAGTCCGGAGTATGCTTATGTGATCGGCTACATCTGTCATTTTATGTTGGACAGCGAAAGCCATGGGTATGTCAACAAGAAATCCAGGAAAAAGGGCTTCAATCATCTCGTCATGGAGATTGAATTTGACCGCTTTTTAATGAAAAAAGACGGACTGAATCCACTTGCATATCCTATATGGAGCTATGTACCAAAGGATTCTACGACAGTTCAGACGATTTCCAACATCTATAAGAATCTCGGCATCTCGACAAAACAAGTTGCCACTTCTTTAAAGGGTATGTATTTTTATAAAAAATTACTGACTACAGGTAAAACATTGAAGCGTTTTCTCATTCGTTTGGGAATGAAGATTACTTTGTGCTATCGGGAATTAGAAGGTCATATGATGACTTTGATTCCTCAGAACTCTGCCAAGGTTACCAATCCCGAACTTTTGTCCTGCTTTGAAGGCGCGATACCTATAACAATCGATATCATTGGAGAATTTCACAAGAATTTGATGACTGACATGCCATTAAATCAGAGATTTAACTGTGATTTTCGTAGCAACAAGAGCAACACAGAAAGGAAACATTTTGGATAATTTAACATTTGATGAATTAGAACTCGACCCCCGTTTAATGCGCGCAATTGAGGAGATGGGATTTGTGGAGGCTTCGGCTATCCAGTCTCAAGCCATTCCATTTGCACTAGCTGGACTTGACTTAGTTGGTCAGGCACAGACAGGAACTGGTAAGACAGCTGCATATGCTCTCCCAATGCTTCAACGTATGGATCCCGACGTCAGAGCCGTACAGGGCTTGATTCTCTGTCCAACTAGAGAGTTGGCGATTCAGGTCTCCGAGGAAATTCATAAGCTGGCTAAGTATATCCATGGCATTCGTGCTTTGGCAATATACGGTGGTCAGGATATTAGCCGTCAGATTAAAGCTTTAAAGGGTGGTGTCAATATCATTATTGGTACACCAGGACGTATTATGGATCATATGAGACGCAAAACTCTTCGTTTTGACCAACTCAAGATGATCACACTTGATGAAGCAGATGAGATGTTAAACATGGGATTCCGTGAAGACATCGAAACCATTTTAAAAGAAACACCTGAGACTAGACAGACACTTCTCTTCTCAGCCACAATGCCAAGACCGATTATGGAGATTGCGCGTACTTATCAAAATGATGCTAAAATCATCAAGATTGCAAAGAAAGAACTTACTGTTAATAATATTAAGCAGGTATACTACCGCATTCGTCCACATGACCGTGTGGAAGCATTATGTCGTCTCTTAGATGTAGAGCAGCCAAACCTATCTGTCGTCTTCACAAATACGAAGCGTGGTGCCGATGAACTTGTTGAGTCACTCACAGATCGTGGCTATGCAGCAGAAGCACTTCATGGAGATTTAAAACAGATTCAGCGTGATCGTGTTATGAGTGCATTCCGTAAAGGTATCACTTCCATTCTTGTTGCTACTGATGTAGCTGCTCGTGGTATTGATGTAGATGACGTTGAAGCAGTATTTAACTATGAACTTCCTCAGGATGATGAATATTATGTCCATCGTATCGGACGTACAGGCCGTGCGGGTAGAACTGGTAAAGCATTTTCATTCGTATCAAGTAGAGATTATGGCCGTTTAAAATGTATCGAGCGTTACTGTCATATCACGATTGAAGCTGGTACAATTCCTACTGTCAAAGAAGTTCGTAAAATGCGTTTTGACAAGGTTTTCAAAGAAGCTCTCTATACAATGGAAAATTGCAACATTGATTCTTTAGTTGAACGACTCACAAGCAAATGTGACGAGCAGGAAATTGATCCACTTAAAGTAGCTGCTTCCCTCATGCGTATGGAACTCGGCGAAGAGAAGATTTCTGAGATTGTTGCTGAAAAGCCAGGTAGAGAACGCGACAGCCGTGGTGGACGTAATGACCGTGGTAATCGTAATGGACGTAATGGTGAACGCCGTGGTAATCGTGAACGTAAAGATTATGATCGTCTCTTCATTAACATTGGAACATTAGCTCGTATTAAACCAGGTGATATCCTTGGTGCTATCGCAGGTGAGGTTAACATTCCAGGTAAAAAGATTGGTGCAATTGACATGTATGACAAGTACTCCTTCGTAGAGGTTCCAAAAGATCTCACTAAGAAAGTTATCATGATTATGAATAAAGCAAAAATCAAAGGGAAAAATGTACACTTTGAACAAAGTCAGAAACGTTCAGATGGTAAATAAATAATCATAAAAGAGGCCATTTTCATAGCTTGATCTAGCTATCGAAAATGGCTTTTTTTGTGCAATAAGCCGCTAGGCGAGATGCCCAAATTGCATGAATCGAGCAGGAGACAACCTACTCGATTATCTAGATTTCATTTTCTTTCGGAAGCTCTTTAAATCCTCGAAGCACACTGATAACAATTGGAATTGTTAGACCGAAACTCAACAAATCAGCGAGTGGCTGTGTCAATTGGATTCCAAGCAATCCATATACCGGTTCAAGAATAAACAGTAATGGCAGATAAAACAAGAATTGTCGTCCCATTGCAAGTATCGATGCTTTCACTGCTTCACCTATCGTCTGAACCATCATGTTACTTGGCATCATAAATCCCATAAGTGGAACTGCTACACATTGCATTCGGAGTGCCAGTGCACCGATACGAATGACATCCATATCATCTCGTCTAAATAATGCCACGATCTGTGGTGCCCATATAAATCCAACAATTGCCGTCACCAGCAAAAACACGGTACAAACCCATACAGCAAACCAATAAGCTTCCTTCACGCGCTTGTACTTTCTTGCCCCATAGTTGAATCCACAAACTGGCTGAAACCCTTGGCCAAAGCCAATGACTGCCGATGCTGCAAACATCGTTACACGCGTAACAATAGACATAGCTGCAATCGCTGCATCTCCATAAATTCCTGCTTTGTGATTGAGACATATCGTTGCAATGCTTGCAAGCCCCTGACGACACAAGGAAGGGAAGCCTCCACGCACTATTTCCTTGTAAAGGGAACAAGATGGTTTGCAATTCTTAAGTAAAATTGGAACCATACTTTTCTTGCGACACATAATAAACAGAATAATAAAACTAACCATCTGACTTAACATCGTTGCCAATCCAGCACCTGCTACACCCATATCCAATAAAAAGATTAATATTGGGTCCAATATAATATTAACAACAGCTCCCGTTGTCATACCAATCATTCCATAGAATGCATTTCCCTGAAAACGCAACTGATTGTTGAGTACAAATCCACCAATGATAAATGGTGCTCCACAAAGGATGAATCGCAGGTATGATGTCGCATATGGTAGAATTGTTTCTGTAGAACCGAGGAAACGAGCCAATGGACGTATTCCAATCAATCCTGCGATTGCAATCAGCAAACCAAATAGAAAGGCTGTCAAAAATCCTGTCGAAGCCATTGTCAGGGCTTCTTCCTCTTTTCTTGCTCCTAACTTACGCGATATATAGTTACCTGAACCATGGCCAAAGAAAAAACCAACCGCTTGAATAATTGCCATGATTGAAAACACAACACCTACTGCTCCTGTTGCACTTGTTCCCAATCCGCCAACAAAAAAAGTATCCGCCATATTATAAAACGAGGTCACTAACATGCTCAGTATCGTAGGTCCTGCCATTTTCGCAACAAGAGGACGAACAGGGCTTTCTGTCATTTCCTTGAATTTATCTCTATTTTCTGTTCTCATGTTAATTCATACCAACCACGTTTTGCGTGTGCCCTTCTTTGAATTTTCTTATATTCTCACAAACAATCTCAAACAATCGTTCTCTCGTCTCAACCGGTGTCCATGCCACATGTGGCGTAATCGTTATATTCTTCGCCTTCGTTAGGCGACTGTCTCTCGCCATCGGTTCCTCCGTCAACACATCTATACCAGCACCGGATAACTGTTCCTTTTCTAATGCATCATAAAGTGCATCTTCATCCACAATCGCACCCCTTGCTGTATTTACAAAGAAACAACCCTTCTTACAATGGCTGAATGCATTTTCATCAAACAATAACTCTGATTCCTTATTTAATGGACAATGTACACTGATGATATCCGATTTTGCTAAGAACGTGTCCCAATCAACAAAATGAATACCCGGCACCTCTCGCTTCGTTCTTGTATATACATAGACATTCATTCCAAACGCTTGTCCAATCTCGCTGACTCGCTTACCGATACTTCCATATCCTACAATTCCAAGATTCTTCCCCGTTAGCTCAAATAAGGGATATACAAAAGGAGAAAATACTTTGCTTTCTTTCCATCCATCCTGTTTCACAAAATTTGCATAGTCCAAAATTCGACTGAAATGATTCAAAATCAACGCAAATGTGTGCTGTGCAACTGCTTCTGTCGAGTAACTTCCTGCATTACAAACGGTAATACCATGTTCATTCGTATATTCCGTATCAATATTATTAAAGCCAGTTGCGAACAAACCAATATACTTTATATTCGTTGCATTTTGTAACTCTTCTCTGCCAAGTGCTGTTTTATTACATAGAACCACATCGGCTTCTCGAATTCGTTCTGGAATTTGTTCTTTCTTTGATAGGTCATATAAGACTAATTCTCCCATTTCCCTTAATGGTTCAAAAAAGCTACTATCATCACTAATTGTCTTCGAATCTGTAATCACAATCTTCATAACTAAATCATTCCTCTGCTATATATGTCAATTCTGCGGGGTCAACCCATTTATCCGTTATCTTGTTTCTCTTCCACTTATTCTTCGTTGTATCATATTCTGTCACTGTCATAAATTGATAACCACTAGCCGTTTTCAAAGCTTTATAAATCTTCCTTAACTTAACCCATTGGCGGTTGTGATCTGGATTACCCGAGTCCCCTAAAAAGATTTTATCTGTCTGCGCATCATATAAAAATGTTGTCACATAATGACCCGGTGTGTCTTGCCAATAGGAATCATCTTCATTACTACTTACTAACATAACACAGGCCCTAGAACTTGCCACGATACTCTGAAACTCCTCATAGCTATCAGGCTTTTTCCTAAGTTCACTCGCAAATCCAAGGCTTTCCATCCCATCCTTCATAAAACTCCATTCAATGGCACCGCTCCAATAGCCTGTATTTTTCTGTGCGTATTTATACATATCCACAGGTGAGCATTTATACTCCGTAAGTGTTGAATAAATATTCGCCATACAACACAGTCCGCACCCAAATCCACCAAAAGATCCTCCATCCATAAATGTCTTACCCCAAATTCCAGACCAGGGTCTCTTCTCTTTCCATGACTTTGGTCCTTGTAGAAATGTATAGACACCTTCTGTCGGATCAACCTGTATCGTATCTGTCGGTTGAGGCGCAGCTATGATAGCCTGCTCTGTCACGGACTGTGCACCTGTCGTAATCGCAGAATCACCTTCTTGCTGAGACTGTATCGTTATATATATAATAATTCCAAACATAAGTGCTAAAATCAAAACGACTGTTATAATCTGATGTTTTTTCATATTTACCTCGAATTCATAAGTAGTAGACGACATCCATAGATTATTATACTAACTTATCATCAAATTGTCCAATTGGCCGTCCCATAGCCATTCGCGCAAGCACGATGGCTGCGTGACGGCTTATTGCACAAA
>CAZUGH010000069.1:0-9385 GCA_964619785.1 uncultured Lachnospiraceae bacterium
GGAATTGGTAATGGACCGATGTTTCCAAACTTTAATTATATGACTCCGATGCTCTTTGGTGAGGAAAAGTCCCCAGCATTGATTGGCTCACTTATGACTTGCGCTAGCCTTTCGACAATGACAGTACCGGTCATCGTCGGGCAGATTGCCAGCAAGCTGGGATTTGGAATTTTCCCTTATGTAATTGCTGTATGTGTTGCATTACTAGCAATTTCGTATCTGTATTTAAGCCGGAGAAGGGCGGAATAGGGGCTTACTGATAAGTTCATTCCACGTCCCCCCTTAGAGATTGCGTTTTGTCGATTTTTAAGGTTATTAAAAGCATCATTTTTCTATAATAATCCTTGAATTTTGGTGCTGGAAGTTATAGGACTAAACTCAGAAGTACTCAAATACATTTTGTAACGTAATACATATAAAGCGCACCATTATATCCAAATTATATGTACTTTTTCCCTTTCAATTAGGATTTATTACATATAATTCATCAGCAAACAACATTTTATCTGTATTATTGGTCGTCTTTAGCTAAATATATACATATAAATCCACTTAGTCAGTGTTCTTATATGTATATTGAAGTTCATTCCTCAAATATTACTATGATTGTCGATGTGGCTTTCCGCAACTTGCTCAGATCCTGCATTAACTATTATTCATATAAAAGAAAATGCCAATGACTTCGTCATCAACCCCGAAGTGCATACAAGTGACGCGATGCGTCACTTGTCCCACGGCGTTCGCCGTGTATACGAAAAAGGAGACATATTCTTTGTCGAGTAAACTCGAAAGAATAGTCTCCTTTTTCTATGCACTTCTCAATGCTATCGTGCGGATAACAGGACTTGAACCTGCACGGTCTCCCACTAGAACCTAAATCTAGCGCGTCTGCCAATTCCGCCATATCCGCTTATGCATATTTAACATGCTTTAATATAATACCATTTGTCTTTTTCCTTGTCAATTCTTTTCTTTTCTTTTTCTTGCCTCTATGATAAAATATAGCTACTTTATATATGAAGGGGTTTTCTTATGATTTCATTTAAGGAACGTGTTAAGAAGTTTGATTGGGACTTGGTGGTGGTTCCCGTTTGTCTTGTTTTGGGCCTTTTGGTTCTTTGGTTTTTTACTGGGCAGTGGCCGAATAAGACAAATGCATTTAATTCGTTTGCTCTTCAAGCGAATTCTTGGGTTCAGGGACATCTGAATCTGATTCATGGTGAGTACTATACGAATCTTGAGCTTGCCATTTTTAATAATCAGTATTTTGTTAGTTTTCCGCCTTTTCCATCTTATATTTTGTTGCCTTTTATATGGATTTTGAAGACAGTGAATACGCCTGATCATTGGTTGGCGGTGTTCTCATATCTTGTGGCTGGTGTTTACGCCGTGAAGTTATTTAAGGTTATTCGAACGGAGTCCGATGGGGCAGCTTGCTTTTTCCCTATCTTTTTACTGATGGCGAGCAATGTTGTTTATACGTCTATGAATGGATGGGTGTGGTTTATTGCACAGAATTTTGCTTTTACACTTTCATTGGTTGCCATTTATTATGCTGTGCAGAAGAAGGGTGGTTTGTCGCTAGCGTTATGGGCTTGTGCCGTGGGCTGCCGACCTATGCAGATTTTGTACCTGCCGGTTCTTCTCCTTATTTTGTATCGTCAGATAAAAAAAGAAGATAGCCAGACAACGCTTCTATCCACAATAAAGCATAAATGGTATTGGGTGATTCCAACTGGTATCATTGGTTTATCTTATATGATTCTCAATTTCCTGCGATTTGGTAATATCACAGAGTTTGGTCACAATTATCTGCCTGAGTTTACAAGAACGACAACTGGACAGTTTGACTTAAGTTATTTGGCGGCCAATTGGGCAAAACTGTTTCGACTACCTGAGCAGATTGCTGAGACTGGACGTATGAATTTCTATTACTTCGACGGCTTCTGTGTATTTCTCGTGAGCCCGATTCTGATTGCATTTATCATTGCGCTTGGCATCGGGATTTATCGCAAGACGGACAATCTATTGGCGATATTGCTACCTATTTTGATGGTTGTCCATATCCTGCTGATACTGTCCCACAAGACATTGGGCGGTTCACATTTTGGTAATCGTTATTTCAATGATCTTCTTCCATTCGTATACTACGGATTGCTAGTTTATATGCCGAAGAACCGTTGGTTCACCAAATTGTGCTATCCACTGTGTGCCTTTGGTATGCTGTTGAATTACGTTGGAACAATCGTTTGCTATAATAACTGGTTCCAATACTAATTTGCAAATAATGCTTTAATCTCTGCCATATGTTCCTTTGCCATCTGATATCCATGCTGATAGTTTTTCTCAAGTTGTGTTACATCTGATTCAAAACTATTTAGTGGATATTCGGGGCGAAGGATGATGGCTTTTCCTTGCTTCTCAAGTTCTTCGCAATGCTTCACTTCTTTATTATAATCCTTGTAACGATTCAAAATCCGTTCCTTCACTTTGGGATATTTGCGTCCTACGATACTAGCACCGATTCGGTCGTATTTTCCTATCGATTTGACATATCCTTTTGGTTGAGTTAAGACGATTAGAAATTTGTCGCAGCCATCCTCCTCGGCCTTATCAATCGGAATTGGCGCACAAAGTCCACCATCATAATAACTTCTACCGTCTAGCTTAATTGCTGGGAAAAACACGGGAAGCGCACAAGTGGCACGAAGCATCGTACAATCATCATCGCATTCATGTGCGTCACGGTACTCAATCTGGCCTTTCTTGGCATCGGTAATCCCCACCAAACAAGTCCCTTCAAAATTACGAAGCGCATCATAATCAAATGGAATCAATTTCTCAGGAATCTCACGATATACAAAATCGAGGCCAAAGATGCTTCGACAACGAAAGAAATTACGACGACTCATATAGCGATTATCATTACGAAACCGTTTCATAATCTCTAGATTGCGTCCCTTCTGTCTCGTGACATAAGAAACTCCATCAGCAATCCCCGCCGATACACCGATTATATATGGAAACATAATATTTTCCTCTAACAATGCGTCCATGATACCACAGGAAAATATCGGCCGGAATGTTCCGCCTTCTAGAATAAATCCTTGCATTTTCACGCCTCCTTCATTGACACTTTGCAATTCTAATTGTACAATAGTTACGAATTTAACACAAGAAAGGATTATCATTTCATGTTTGGGAATAGAAACTACATAAGAGGAATTCGGAATGGATTTCCTATATTTTTAGGATATCTCCCTGTCTCCTTTACCTTTGGATTCATGGCTGTGTCAGGCGGTTTTCCCGTATGGCTGGCCGTTATCATGTCCATTACTAACTTAACCTCCGCCGGGCAATTTGCTGGTACCAATCTCATTCTGGCGGGTGCAGGTTATCTCGAAATAGGTCTGACAACCTTCGTCATCAACCTGCGATATATGCTTATGTCATTGGCATTGTCACAGAAAATCGACCAGAAGATTCCGCTGTGGAAACGGATGATATTTTCCTTTGGAATCACAGATGAGACATTTGTCGTGGCATCCACACAACCTGGCAATCTGACCAATGGATATATGCTCGGCCTAATCACATTGCCATTTATCGGTTGGAGTATCGGAACGCTACTCGGCGGCTGTATCTCCACATTGCTCCCTGTCACCCTTCAAAACGCAATGGGAATTGGGCTCTATGCAATGTTCATCGCACTGATTATCCCTGCTTCACGCGAATCGAAGAAGATACTTCTTGTCGTTTTATTAGCGATTGGATGCAACTGTCTTCTTAAGTATATCCCAATCTTCGCCGTGATTTCATCTGGATTTCGAATTATCATTGTAACCTTTATCGCTGCTGGCATCGGTGCCATCGCATTTCCAAAAACCTATGAAGAGGAGGCTGACGAATGAATATACACTATGGACTCATCGCCATCTTGATTATGGCGCTTGTTACCTATGTACCTAGAGTACTACCAGTTACAATTTTTCGTAAGAAAATAAAATCAAGATACATTCGTTCTTTTCTTGACTACACACCATATGCTATTCTTGGAGCGTTGACTTTTCCGGATATTTTCTATGCAACAGGAAACACCTGCTCTGCAATTGCAGGAACAGGTGTCGCCTTGATACTTGCCTATTTTAAACGAGGACTTGTCGAGGTTGCCCTCGCCGCCATCTTCGTTGCTTATATCTTCGAACTGATTCTCTAGTTCGACATCAACTCTTGAATCAAATCCTGTACCGTTTGCATCACATCCGCAACCGGTACTTTTTTTGTCACACTCTTATCACGCGTAACAATTTCACATTCACCCGTCTCAAGATTACGTGGGCTAACAACGACACGAACAGGAACACCAAGTAAATCTGCATCTGAGAACATGGCGCCTGGACGCACGTTACGATCATCGAAGATCACTTCGATTCCTTCGTTTTGCATATCGTCATATAACTTATCTGCAACTTCTCTTACCTGGGCATCATCTGCACGGAGTGCACAGATATGAACCTGCCAAGGAGCGATAGCCATAGGCCAAATTGGGCCGTAATCATCGTGATGAACCTCACATACTGCTGCTGCGAGACGTCCCACTCCGATACCGTAACATCCCATAATTGGGTTCTTCTGTTCGCCATCCTGGTCTGTGTATGTCATTCCCATTGCTTTTGTATATTTAGTACCTAGCTGGAAAATGTTACCCACTTCGATACCGCGCTGCACGGAGATGGTTGGTTTGCCACAATGAGGACAAATACCACCGTCCATAATCTTGGCAACATCAATGTATTCAACACTCTCAACATCACGGTCAAGATTGAATCCTTTATAATGATAATCCGTCTGGTTCGCACCTGTCACCAAATTGGCAGCACCCTTGAGTGAGCCATCATAGATAATCTGGCATTTTCCTTCATTCTTAACTGGTCCAATAAATCCTGGTACCAATCCAGCTTCTTCTGTAATCTCTGCTGCATGAACATCCTCGCCTAAATAATTACGAAGTTTGGTCTCATTTACTTCAAGGTCTCCACGTATAAAGATTAAGACATATTCGTCCGTCATATTCTTCTGGTAAACAACTGCTTTACATGTCTGTTTCTCAGTAATATGAAGGAATTCACAAAGCGCATCAATTGTCTTGGTCTCTGGTGTGTGCACCAATTCCAAAGGTCCCATCGTTGCTTCTTCATTCTTAACGATACATTCTGCTGCTTCCATATTTGCCTTATAATCACACTCTGTACAGATGGCGATAGAGTCTTCGCCAATTGATGTCAGAAGCATGTATTCATGGCTGATGCTTCCACCCATCATGCCGGAGTCAGATGCAACAGCGACAACTTCTGGAATGCCAGCACGAGCAAAGATACGATTGTAAGCCTCATAGCATACCTGATAATATTTTTCCAAATCTTCCTGTGATGTGTGGAAAGAATAAGCATCCTTCATCGTAAACTCTCGTACACGAATCAAACCTGCACGAGGTCTCGCCTCATCACGGAACTTCGTCTGAATCTGATAAATCATAAATGGATATTTTGCATAAGTCTGCCCATACTCACGTACAAGATGTACTGCTGCTTCCTCATGTGTCATTCCAAGAACCATTGGTGAACCAGAACGATCCTTAAAACGAAGAAGTTCACTTCCAATGGTATCGTAACGACCAGACTCTTGCCATATATCCGCGGACATAACAACGGGGAACATCACTTCCTGACCATCAATTCGGTCCATCTCTTCACGAATAATCTGCTCAATCTTACGGCTGATTCTCTTCATTGGCATATACTGAGAATAAATACCATTGGCAACTCCTTTGATATAGCCTCCACGCACCATCAATGCATGACTATCTACCACACAATCGGATGGACGCTGTTTAAAACGATCTCCTACTAATTTTTCTAATTTCATTTTCTTTCCTCCTAATAAAAAAACCCTAAGCCAGCGAACTAGCTTAGGGCGAATGTACAATCCGTGTTACCACCTAAATTCAGAATCTCTTCTGCACTCATAAGATACTTCCATATCTTCTCCCTATAACGGGGGATACCGGCCTGACTCACTCTCGCTCATCGGCAGCTCCGAGACTGGTTCCCTATGGGTTGTGAAAGCCTCGCACCAAACGGCTTCTCTCTGAACACACGGTCATAAGTACTATCTCTCATCGTTACTTTTGTTAATAAAATTAGCATATAGACAAATGATTGTCAATAGTTATTCATATTTTTTAGCCTGCGCACGTATCAATTCCTGATCTTCAAAATAGTTGATTCTCATCGCTTCCTTCACCTCAGACAAGGTCTGTGCAGCCACTTCTCTGGCCTCCTCACTACCCTTCTTCAAGATGTTATATATCTCAGGAATATCCTTCTCGTACTCTTTTCTACGTGCACGAATCGGCTCAAGTTCCTCTTGTAATACCTCATTGAGGAATCGTTTCACCTTCACATCGCCAAGGCCACCACGCTGATAGTGATCCTTCATCTCCTGCAATGTCGTGTAATCCTTGCAATAACGTTCAAAATGCTCTGGCTTACAAAATGCATCCAGATAGGTAAATACAGCATTGCCCTCGATGTGACCTGGGTCTGTAATCTGAATATGTGTCTCATCTGTATACATACTCATAACTTTCTTCTTCACATCATCTGCACTATCTGCAAGATAAATACAATTACCAAGAGACTTACTCATCTTCGCCTTGCCGTCGATTCCTGGAAGACGTAAGCATGCATTATTATCTGGAATTAACGCATCTGGCTCAACGAGCACTTCCGAATAAACAGAATTGAACTTACGAACAATCTCTCTTGTCTGCTCGATCATCGGTAGCTGGTCTTCACCAACAGGAACTGTAGTAGCCTTAAATGCTGTAATATCTGCAGCCTGGCTAATCGGATAAGTGAAAAATCCAACTGGTATACTAGCTTCAAAGTTTCGCATCTTAATCTCTGACTTCACAGTTGGATTACGCTGAAGTCTCGACACCGTAACCAAATCCATATAATAAAATGTCAGCTCACACAGTTCTGAAATCTGTGATTGAATAAACAATGTCGATTTCGCAGGGTCTAGACCACATGATAAATAATCAAGAGCAACTTCGATAATATTATCACGAATCTTGTCTGGATTCTCAATATTGTCTGTCAGTGCCTGTGCATCTGCAATCATAATAAATGTCTTGTCATATTCTCCGGAATTCTGCAATTCCACTCTTCTCTTCAAGGATCCCACATAATGTCCAACATGTAATCTTCCTGTTGGGCGGTCACCGGTCAAAATAATCTTACCCATATTTTCCTCCATAACGATTCTTAATGCCACTAGTATAGCACGTTAGCCAATTTACATCAAGTTGCTTCTTATGTTACTCAAGGAAAATAAAGTTCTCAAAATTAACTTTTCCGCCCATCTCTTGTGTGGAGTAATAGAACAAGCCAGCGCGACATCCCGTGAAGTGATCTATCTTAAAATACAGCTTTTGCGTGTTACCTAGCTGCTTCCATTTCCCCTGATCCTCATAAAAGAAATGTGCCTCATCAATCTGGTCTGTAAAATCAACAGCCACACGAAGACGAACGACTGGATTCGTAATCTCGCATCTTCCATACACCATTGGCACACCTGTCTCCTCAGGCATTGCCAACAAATCAGGTGCATCCGCCTGCCTTCCGCCCATCTCTAAGTGATAACCATGTGCATCACGAACCAATGCAATCAAGCCATAACAACTCTGTAATGCACAGATTCCCGCATGGTCACCCACTTTCATGTCACTTCCATCCACTGTGATATCACAGGTACAAGAAGGATACCGCATCCGCATCGTCAAGGTATTCACAGATTGGGTCATTCGCTCCACAACACGGTCCGTCGCCAATGTCAGACCAGTGCCCTCGGTTGACCACATTGCATTCACAGGATTATGATTCCATTCCCACTGTTCACCGATTCCCTGACTAAAATCATCACTGCAATAAAGTGGCTTATATTGATAATCTGGTCTCGTACTGTGAACTTCAAACGAATCTGGCACGCGACCATTCACACCAAAGACCGGCCAATCATCTTCCCACGTCACTGGTAACAAGATAGGGATTCGTCCCACCGCTCCGTGGTCCTGAAAGAGAATGGCATACCAATCACCATCTGGTGTGTCCACGATGCCACCCTGTGCAACACCTTGATTGTGATATCCCATATCATCCTCAAGCACATCTCGTCCGACGAACTCACCTTCAAGAGAATCCGCCATAAAGCATGACTCCGTACGCATCTTAGGCCAATGAATATTAAACAGATAGTATTTTCCTCGAATCTTATAAATGTGTGACCCCTCGTATCCTAAATTGATATCCGGTAAGTCATTTACAATATTACGACGTAATCCGCCCTCTTTTGGTGCTGTTAAATCTTCATTTAATTCCGTTATCCATATGTTGCGATTTCCGTGAACAATATAAACTCGTCCATCATCGTCAAACAAAATGGAACTATCGTAATAAAAGCCTTCAATCTCCTGACGTTCCCATGGACCCTCCACATTTCTCGCTTTATAAAGAAATGTCTTGTGAAGATCATTTACCGAGAAGTTCACATAAAAGAAGCCATCATGGTAACGAATACATGGTGCCCACATTCCTTGCCCATATGCATTCTGACCAGACTGCAGCTGATAGCCTGGTGTATCCTCAATCTTATCATATACATGTGAGACAAACTCCCAATTCACCAAATCATAAGAGCGCAGAATCGCTGCTCCTGGCATAAAGTGCATCGTAGTACTCACCATATAATAGGTATCATCCACTCGTATTACATCTGGATCCGGAAAATCTCCTGCCAATATTGGATTCATAAAATCCCCCCATTTTCAATAATAAGAAAATCATACCAATCCCGACGCAAAATATCAATGGATAATCCGATATAGTATTTGTTAATTCTTTATCTAATAATTAGTTTTCATACCAACCAACAACGCCTGGTGTGAGATTTATATTAATCTGCTTCACTTCCTGGTACTCTTCTAAGCCATGGATACCAAGCTCACGACCGATACCGCTCATCTTGTATCCACCCCATGGTGCTTCGTTAAAGGTTGGATTGTAAGCATTAATCCATGTGATACCTGCACGTATCTCACTGACAACACGATATGCTCTCGTCAAATCACTTGTGAACACAGCTCCTGCCAAACCATACTGCGTATCATTTGCCATGTTGACAGCTTCCTCTTCTGTCTTAAATGTCTGAATGGTAACCACTGGTCCAAAGATTTCTTCTCTCACAATCTTCATATCAGGACTACAGTTATCAAAGATTGTTGGAAGAATAAAGTAACCATCCGCACATTCGCCTTCTGTAT
>CAZUGH010000070.1:0-9257 GCA_964619785.1 uncultured Lachnospiraceae bacterium
CATGTCAGTTTTGGGTCACCATAAGCTACAAGGCCTGCCAATATTGGGAAAATATAAACAACCGTCAGGGCAAATGGACTATCAAATAGCACAAGTGCGAAAAAGAGCGAGTATGAAAATAGCAAAATAAAACGTATTGCCTTGCTCGCTGGTTTCTTTTGATATAGAACAATCGCCACGAGAAGTGGTACAATTCCTATCGCCATGAGTCCAACCACATAAGGAACCTCTCTTAATCCTTTCATAATCTCAACTACATAGGCGGCAGTCAGTATTAGCATCGTAACTGTCCAACAAATCAATACCGAAAAATTTACCTTTTTGTTAATCTTGTATTCCATCACACATCACCTTTAGCCCTTTCCTTAATCAATCAATTTCATCGCCTGTAAGCCATGATATACGCCATCTTCCATCACGGTATCTGTAACATAATCTACCATTTTGAGCACCTCAACCTTATCACTCTTTAACCCTATCGTTCTTGCTGCATATTGAAACATTGGTATATCGTTTGCGCTATCCCCTACTGCAACGGTGTTCTCTCTTGGTATTCCAAGATAATTCACCAGCCACTCCATACCAGTTGCCTTGCTAAACCCTTTCGGGACCACCTCATAGAAATTGGGGTCTCGCAATATGAAAGAAAAACGATCCTCATATTTTTCTTTGAACGCATCCATCTGACTGCTTTTATCATGCCATAATGCCATTTTGTCAAAACATAAATCAGGATCGTCCCAATATTTTTTGCCACTCTTACCATAGATACCTTCACCAAATATATGCTGTACGACAGGATAGAAGATATCTCTGGAAAAATACGAACACTCCTTACCTTCTAAGGCACCATCAATATGCCATCGAATCAAGTCGTCCTTCATCTCCTTGCAAAGCTCTGGTTCCATTCTACGATGAAATAGTTCTTTGCCTTCAAATACAATATGTGTACCACATCCGCCAACTACGCCGCTAAAACCAAGATTTAAGATTTCTTCCGGCCAGATTGCCTGACACCTGCCTGTATTGATAAAAAGCAAGTGTCCATTTTCCCTTGCCTTACGAATTGCAAGCTTGGTACTCTCTGGGATAATACCTGTTTTCTCATCTATAATTGTGCCATCAATATCAAAAAAAATCATATGTTTATTCATTTATCACACCATCCTTCTCATCTTTTACATACTTACCAACGATTTTACGGAAGGTAAATAAAAACATAATACCTGTTGTCATTGCGGCTGTAATATCTGCAATTGGTTCTGCCATATAGATTCCCTTCACGCCTAAAAAATGTGGGAGAATCAATGCTAATGGAACCAATAAAATAACCTTACGAAGAAGTGCTAGAAACAACGATATCTTCGCCTGTCCCAATCCCATAAATGCTGACTGACACGTCATCTGAACTCCAAAAATCCATATACCTGCAAGGAATATTGGCATCACATCTCCGACTAGCTTAATGAGCTCTCGGTCTGTTGTGAAAATATGTGCAAAGGTCTCCGGAGTTAACATCGCTGCTATTGTACCAAGAACCGTCACTGTGCATATTACACCTAATGTAATCTTAACGGTCTTCTTCACTCGTTCGGGTTTACCCGCACCGAAGTTATAGCTAATAATCGGCTGTGTTCCTTGAGATACTCCTTGAACCGGGATAATAATCAATTGCATTACACTTTGTAATATCGTAAGTGCACCCACATGAAGATCCCCACCGTACTGAGATAGTCCTCGATTGAGAACAATACTAATCAAGCTCTCTGTCGATTGCATAATAAAAGGAGACACGCCTAGTGCTGTAATCATTCCAATCACGTTCCAGTCTGGTTTCAGATTCTGTACCTTAATCCGAAGTCCTGACTTCTTAGATAATAGGAAACGCACAATCCAAACCGCACTCACACCTTGTGACAGAATCGTCGCCAGTGCCGCTCCTTGAACACCCATTCCCAAAGCAAAGATAAAGATAGGGTCAAGAACAATATTAAGTCCTGCACCAATCAACACGGATAACATAGCAATCTTGGCATAACCCTGACTAGTGATAAACATGTTTAACCCCAATGATGCCTGAACGAATATAGTCCCAATCAGATAAACATTCAAATATGCATCCGCAAATCCTATCGTCTCGTCACTTGCACCAAACATATATAAGAGAGGCGTCTTAAAACACAAAAAGAAAATCGTTAACACAACAGAAAAGAATATTAGAATTGTCACACCATTTCCTAATATCTTCTCAGCTCTGTCTCGATTCCCTTTTCCTAATTCAATCGATGAAAGAGGCGCACCACCCATACCTACAAAGGCACTAAATGCCGATATCAACATGATAATCGGAAGTGTGACACCTAATCCGGTCAGTGCCATCGCACCGACACCTTCTATATGACCAATATACATTCGGTCAACCATATTATAAAGTACATTAATTAACTGAGCAGCAACTGCTGGTAATGCCAAACTGATAATCAGCCTGCCGATACTTTCTGTTCCTAATCGCTCATCTTGTTTATTCATAAAATCTAACTCCAATCCGTTCCACTGAAATTAGTATAATACAAATTCCCCTCTCGTGTAAACATCTTCTCTAATTTTGTCGAACAAAATCAGAAACTCCGTGCTTACAAATCGGACAAGTAAAGTCTTCAGGAAGCGTATCTCCCTCATAAATATATCCACATACCGTACAAATCCATCCACTCGTCTTCTTCTCAGGTGCAGGCTTAATATTTTTCTGATAATAGGTATACGTAACTGAATTACCTTCGTCTAACACACGAGCGTCTGTCACATCAGCAATAAACATGGTATGTGTGCCCAAGTCCACAGAATGCTTAACCTTACCCGATATAACAGCATTCGTTTCTTTCGTCAGATACGTGATGCCATTCTCTCCGCGTGCGAATTCGACCTTTGCTAACTTATCAGCCGCTCTTCCACTCTGAAAGCCAAAGTTCTGAAAAGTTGCAAAGCTTGCTCCCTCAGTAAGTACAGACACATTAAACAAACCTGTATGCATAATCATATCATGTGTCAGATTATCCTTATTCACAGTAACAACAATCTGATTAGGTGTCGTCGTCACCTGGGATGCCGTGTTAATGATACATCCGTTATCCTTCTCGCCTTCTCTTGCCGTCAAAACATATAACCCATAAGTCAATTGAAACATTGCTTTATTATCCATATGCCACCATCCATTCTGAAATTATTTAATATTAATAATGATTACTAATATTGTACTATTTATCCATTCTGATGTCAACTCCTATTTTGATTAAGGTTACCGTTTCTCAGATATTTATACATTTCCTTTCATCCCGTGGTATTTTCTCTGCCTACTCGCCATAAACTATAATAAAAAACTGGGGCTACGCCTATGAATATAGAAATCGAACGCGAGAAACTTGTTCTCTTTACAAAGGTTGGTGTCATCGTCCTGTCAAGTATGATGTTATTAATCACTAGCTTCACTTATTTTCCTGAGACAATTGTAACATATCACACTCAGATTGCTAACAAGGAGCTCCCCATCTACTGTGTCGAAACCGACAAACCACAGATTAGTCTATCTTTTGATGCCGCTTGGGGCAATGAAGACACAAGGCAGATTCTAGCAACGCTCAAAAAGCACAAAGTAAAAGTCACATTCTTCATAACCGGTGGATGGATGGAGAAATTCCCCGAGGATGTCAAGGCCATTGCAGCAGACGGTCACGATTTAGGCAATCACAGTGAGAGCCACAAACAAATGTCGCAGTTATCCGCTGAACAATGTAAGAAAGAACTCATGAAGCCACATGAACGAATCAAAGCGCTAACCGGCAAAACGATGACATTATTCCGACCACCATATGGCGACTATAACGACAATTTGGTTCGAGTCACACGTGAATGTAACTATTATCCCATTCAGTGGGATGTTGACAGTCTGGATTGGAAGGATTACGACGCTTCCACCATTGTTAAAAAGGTTTGTGAGCATAAGCATCTTGGTAATGGTTCCATTATCCTCTGTCACAATGGTGCCAAACATACTGCAAAAGCACTCGACGAGATGATTACCACGCTCAAAGCAAAAGGGTATGAGCTCGTTCCCATCTCACAATTAATTATCAAAAAAGACTATACCATGAATGTAGATGGTAGGCAGATGCCATCTAAATAAACCTACATAAAAGGAGCTGCTGTATCTGGCAAAACAGACGCTGTACTGATTGCAAGAAATATGAGAATTCTATAAGCGGAAATCACGCCTTATAAATACTTCTGTAGATCTGTGCGTAATTTTTCCTCTATATCAATTAGTCTTTCACATAACTCATTTGCAATTGATTCGGCAGCTCCATACTGATTACGATATCGATGCAGAGACTTAATCCCCATATCGCAACCATCTGTAATCAAGTCGGCTATCGTCGCATCACTTTCATCGGATGCCATCTTCATGTTTGTCTTGATATAAGACATCCCTTTTGCAATCGGATTGGGTTCTTTCTCATCTTCACCTAGTTGTAATAGCTGACTGTGAATCTCATCCCCCAGTTTCTCATTATGTTCTCTACTCTCTGTCATAAGCTTCTTCATCGTAACATCCTTCACTTTATCAAGAACTTCATCGAACGATGCAACTGCCATAAAAGTCAGGCAGAAGCTGCCACGCAGATGGGCATCTCACGAACGAGCGTGCAGGCTTTATATGCGCAGGCCAGGAAAAAGACGACCCGTTTTCTAGTAGAAGGAACACGTCTCTCGATTCAAGGTGGTAATTACGAACTATGTTCACATCCTGCTAGCTGTCAATTACGAAATCATTCCAAAGGAGAATCAATTATGAAAATTGCAGTAACATATGAAAATGGTCAAGTATTCCAGCATTTTGGCCACACAGAGACATTTAAGGTGTATGAGGTAGAGAACGGCAAGGTTATATCTTCTGAAATTGTTGATACTAATGGACAGGGACATGGTGCCCTTGCCAACTTCTTATTTAACGGCGGTATCTCCATCTTAATCTGTGGAGGAATTGGTGGCGGTGCTCGCAACGCTCTTGCTGAAGCAGGTATTGAGCTTTATCCTGGTGCATCTGGAGATGCTGATGCACAGGTAGAATCCTTCCTTCAAGGAAGTCTAAATTATGACCCTGAGACTACCTGTTCCCATCATTCACACGAAGATGGACACTCCTGTGGTGAGCATGGCTGTGGAAGTCATAGCTGCCACTAGACAATATGATATAACAACAAAACGGGCTGCTATTTAGCAACCCGTTTTTCTTAGGAAAAATATTTTATTACGTCTAATAACGTTGGTAATATCACTTCTGTCAGTGCTTCCATCTCTTCATCTGGTTCAATCAAGTCTGGAACCATAATCGGTCTCATACCTGCACGATGAGCAGCTCGAATTCCATTATACGAATCTTCTATCGCGTATGCACGATCTGGCTGTACGCCCAAGCTTTCACATGCTTTCAGAAAAATATCTGGTTCTGGTTTACTTCTCGATACCATATCCCCGCATATCACCTGCTCGAAAAATGGCAAGATGCTTGCATCTCTCAACTCCTGCACAACAACTTCTCTACGCGTAGAGGAAGCAAGTGCCACCTTGATACCATTGTCTCTTAAAAAAGATAAAATCTCTACAACACCTGTCTTCATCGGAAGTCTTCCATCATCACACAATTCATGGAACAATACAGAAGACTCCTTACAATACTGATCATAGGGAAATTCTCTGCCATACCGCTTTTGCATAATCTCCTTCGTCGCTGTCGCATTGACTCCTGTGCATTCACGGCAAGCCTCTTCAATACCTGAAATCCCATGTCGCTGTGCAACTTGCTTCCAACAATCCAAGACAATTCGTTCTGAATCAAAGATAATTCCATCCATATCAAAAACTACAGCGTCAAAACACTCTCTTCTGTTCATCTATTCATGCTCCTTATTCTGATAACTCCTGTGCAAGCGTATGTAATTGTTTTAAAATCTGTTTAATCTGGTTATTTGCTTCCACAGCATTATTCGCAGTCTTGCTACCTTCTTGCGCAGATGCAGAAACTTCCTCACTCGTAGCTGACAACTGAGTGATATTGTCTGAAATCACATCGGTAGAAGCGATGATGTTCGTCATCAATTGTTCTGTCTCATTTATCTTTTCAATCAAATCTGTTACTTCACGTTCAATCGAAACAAACTTATCATCCGCCGATTGAATCAATCCTGCTTGTTCCATAAAGGAACTTATAGATACATTAACACTATCGATTGCACTTGTCGCATCTGTCTTTAACTCATTAATAATCTGGGTAATCTCTGTCGTGGCATTCTGCGTCTGTTCGGATAGCTGACGTATTTCATCTGCAACAACGGCAAATCCTTTACCAGCCTCACCAGCTCTAGCAGCCTCAATGGAGGCATTCAAAGCCAATAAATTAGTCTGATTCGAAATGCCAGTAATAGTATGTAAAATCTCGTTAACCTCGTCAACACGGTTTCCTAAACGTGTTGTACTTTCAACGGTAACCTCACTCGACTTACCAAGCTCTTCTGTCTGGGAACGAAGGTTGTCAATCATCTTCATTCCTTCATCAATCGTCTGTTTCGCTTCATCAGAAGCATGAATCATATCACTAATCTCACGCTTTGTCGCCTCTGTCTGTGTATGAATATCCATACACATCTCGGATTGATTCTGAACTGCTTCTGCCGTACTATCAATTGCATTGGCAATCTCAGTCATCGATGTGTCATTTACCTCGATACACTGATTTAATGTATTAAATACTGTATTCGAAGACTCAAATGCTTCTGATAACTTGTCCGCCACCTGGCACATCCGTTCATTCGCAGCTTCCTGTGCAAGATTGACCTCACGAACAGAATCCAGATTTTCTTTATTAAATTGCGTCAATAGTCTAGTAATCACAATCGTAGTCAGCGCAACTAGTACCAGCACCAAACAAACCAAAAATATCTCATGACCAAGTGTTTGATCAAAATCACGTTCTAGTGCCATACGTACCATATGAACAACATTAATCAAAATTACCTCAATATTACCTATCACAACAAGTTTAATATTCAGATAAGCCATACAGGCAAATAGAATTGGAAATGCATATACATAGATGCCCGTTTTAGTACTGAAAACCATAAGACCTAGATAGGAAATTGCAGAAAATGAAAGCATCAAAATCGCTCCCATCTTACGTTCCTTAAAAATCAAATGACTAAACACTTCACCAATTAGTCCAATTGCAATAATTACAATCGATACAATAGATTCTGTTGACTGCGTTGTTTGATAATTTCCCAAACCTGATACCAACATACCAAATATACATAGGCTTAGAACAATCAACATTAATCCATTCGTTTTCTTATATTGTTTTGTATTCATAGCAATAACCTCCCCAGATATGATGTATTTATTATATCATATCTAAGTCAAATTACCACTATCTTCGCCCAATAAATAAAATAAAACACACTTATAAATAAGTATCATACGAATATCACGATCACAATATCGATTAATCAGAAACTCTACCAATTTGTAAAGAATGCATATGGTTGCCAACGAAAATGCACCCATCATAACAATATTAAATGGCAGCAAAATCAGAATACCTATAATAAATATGACATAAGATAAAACCATTAGATAAAAATGCCTACTAATTCGAATCGATAGATGAACGGTATCCAACAAATGAAGAAGCATCTGAGCGCGATCCACTTCCGTTCTCTGACATATCTCAAAATAAATATCACAAAATATTTCTGTACTTTGTTTTTCATCCAAGCATTTTAGATAATGATTGTATTTTTCTCTACCAAGTTCTCTACAAATTAGTTTGCCTAGCACACTGACCATCTGTCTCACCACCTCTTACCTCATAATCTATAGTATTCACAAAAGTCTTGTTTCGTTATACTATTCTCTTTTTTACAATTTGTTCATATTGTCTACACACTATCCTAAAATATGACAATTATACTATGATTAAAGGTTAAGACAAACAGTCTTACCGAACCAAACGCTTACAAGTATCTTTTTTTCATAAATAGGCCTAGTTTTGTGATACTAGGCTTCTCCTCTTTTTAATAATCCAAAGGAAGATGGTTTCCCCGCCATCTTTTTTTGGTTGTAGAAATAATCACCCAAAAAGGGGCTGTTGCAACAGCCCCTTTTTTATTCTTTATTTTTACTACTTATTTTTGTAAGCCGGTATCTTGAACTTCTTCTCGCCTGAATAACGAATTTCCATTTCGTCATCAATGTCTGCGTCACCCGAATCCGGAAGTGATTCATACTTCCAATCAAACGATATTACGATAAACAAATCCTTCTTCGGATTAATCTTACACACCTCGGACTTGTTACCACGGGTATAGCATCCTCCCACTAGCTTATCCTTGCCAGTTTTTGTTTTTTCTTTTATATCAATGCTATAATCCTGCATCTTATATTTGGGATATGTATATCCATACTCAAGATCTTCCTTATTCTTCGCCAATGTTCCCCAACGAATATTGTCTTTCAAGGTAATCTTCACTTTGTTCTTAGCAATTCTACGAATCTTCACTTTAACAAGCACTGCCACCATATGTGCATCCATCTCCTGCTTTGCAGGGAATCCCTCATATATGTGATCATGATTCTTTGCTTCAAACCAGCCAAAGAAAATATACCCTTTCCGTTTTACCTTAGGGAGCTTCGGTGCCTTCCCATAGTAGTAATATTTAGGGCATTTTCCTTGTGCTTTACCACCACTATAATAATATATAATTTTGTATCTTGCTATCTTCGAAGTCGCCGTCTTGCCTGGTGGTACACTTTTTACTTTCTTGCCGTTTACCTTCCAGGTCTTAGCTCCATTGCAATCATCGAGCGGGATCGTTTTGGAAGAATGGTTGATGACTTTGGTGAGCTTAGGCTTCTTGGTTAAATCCGCTTTATAGGTCTTGAGTTTTTTTGGAATTGTAATCGTGTTTAATTCCTTACATCCCTTAAATGCATTTTTACCAATGTAGGTAACTGTGTCGGGGATAGTTAGATTTTTGAGTGATTTGCAGTTTATGAATGCTTTTTCTCCGATCTTTCTTAGTCTGTTTGGGAAGTCTACGTTAACCATATTTATACATTTCTCCAAAGCTTTTTCTTTTAATTCTGTTATTCTGTTGTCACGCGGCAAATTATAGTTCCTGCCTACTGCAGTTTTACCACAAATTAAA
>CAZUGH010000071.1:0-9241 GCA_964619785.1 uncultured Lachnospiraceae bacterium
ATACATAAATTGCAGACATTCCCCAAAACGTAACTAGCAATAACATTGTTAAAATTAGTTTTCTTTTCATAAAACCTTCACCATTTCCTTTTTTCTAAGTATACTATATTTTCCTTTACTTTTCACTATAATCCGACAAATGGCAGGTTTTATATGACTTTTGGTAGAAAAAAAAGAACCGCCATGCAATATACACGACGGTCCTCTCTGACAATATATTAAATTAGGCCTTTGATACTCTTCTTAATGGATTCACAGCTTTTAGCAAGAATACTCTACTATCGTTATATCCGACAGAACCACCTTTACGAACCTCAAAATGTAGGTGTGTTCCATATGCACGTCCAGTAGCTCCTACTTTAGCGATACGCTCGCCCCTCTTAACTTTCTCACCAGCCTTGACTAAACGCTTGCTGCAATGTGAATAGAATGTGTACATACCATTATTATGACGAATTACAATCAAGTTACCATATGCACCATGATATGTCGAAAATACAACCTTGCCAGATTTCGCTGCATAGATAGCAGACCCCTGTGACTTCATGATATCAACACCAGTATGACCTCTACCAGCACCGAATCCCTCTGCAACCCTTCCGCCATCTACTGGCCACTTCCAGTTAGATTTCGCTGAACTGATGGTCCCCATAACCATCATCCCAGTAATGCACATACATAACACTAGTAAATAACAAATAACCTTCTTCATCTTCTTATGTAAACTCCTTTGTAATATTCATTGTATAAATATATTACCACAGAAGTCGTAGGATTGCAATATGTTTGTAAGATTTATTTAACATTTCTGTAACATGTCATCTCGTCACATTTCGTAACCACTTTTTGCTTCGGAATCGAAGATATGAAATCGGTATTTTGATTGTTTCATCACACATAAGAATCGCATAAACAACGTATATGGGTGCATGGAATACAAATGCCGCCAGCGCACTGACAGGGATAGAAAAGCACCACATAGACACCGTATCTGCCAACAATCCGAACTTAGTGTCCCCACCACCTCTAAAAATTCCTACTATGTTTGTAGTATTAAATGATTGTCCAATACAATAAATCATCATAACAAACATCATATATTCCAGATAGCCTTGAGACTCTGAAGTCAGGCTCATAAATTTTTCCACCAATGGCACAACCAGCATAAGAACACCAGAACCCATGACACCAAGGATCAGGCTCAGCACGCTGAATTTTTTGGCATATATATAAGCCACATCATCCTTCTTTTCACCAATTGCCTTACCAACCATGATTGCAGCTGCATTGGCAACTCCAAATGAAACAACCATTGCAAGCTGTCTTGCTACACCAGCAATCGAATTGGCGGCAACAACGGATTTACCCAGATGTCCCAGAATTGATGCATTGGTACTCATGGCAAGTCCCCAGAGAAGCTCATTGACTACCACTGGCAACGCATACTTGATAAAATCTTTGATTAACACTGGGTCAAGATGCAGCAGTCCATGAATCCGTATATGAATCGGCAGCTTCTTTATCTTCGTATATAATATCACAATAACCACTTCAAATACTCTGGCAATCACAGTTCCCAATGCCGCACCAGCGATGCCCATCTTCGGAGACCCTAAAAAGCCAAAGATAAAGATGCTGTTCGCAATCACATTGACAATGAGGGAAACCAGATAAACCACCGTTGATATCATGACACGTTCCACACTTCGCAATACATTTAAAAACGTCATTGTAATACAGCTCAGTATATAGGAAAATGCAATGATGCGAAGATAGGATACACCTTCACGGATTACATCTTGTTCATTGGTAAATATCCTCATCAGTGTTTCAGGCATGCACAATGTTACCACCGTAAAAATTGCTGAGATTGCAAGACATACATCCAATGCGATATTCATGATTTTCTCAATACTTGCCACATCACGTTTGCCCCAGTATTGTGCAGTCAATACTGCTGCCCCTGAGGTAAGTCCAAAGATGAACAAGGTCAGTATAAAATAAACTTGTCCAGCTAAAGAAGAGCCTGACAAAGCAGTTTCACCTACTTTGCCAAGCATCACAACATCTGCCGTCTGTACTCCTACATTGATTAGATTTTGCAACGCCATGGGCAATACTAGCACCATGACCTTCTTGTAAAACTCTCGATTGTTTATCATAATAATTCGATTACCTTAACCGGGCATTTCTCGGCACATTTGCCACAGCCCGTACATTTTGCTGCGTCGATTACTGCTACATGATTCTCTACTTTGACAGCCTCGAACTCACACTGCTTCATGCAAATTCCACAGCCTATACAACCAACCTGACAGACTGCCTTCACGTCTTTTCCTTTATCCTTTGAGCTACATTGAACCTGAACCTTGGTATCATATGGAATGATGTGAATCAAATGGTTCGGACATGCTGCGACACATTTTCCACATGCTTTACATGCTTCACGATCAACAACAGCAATTCCATTTCGAATATGAATGGCATCAAATGGACACTCACTTACGCAAGAGCCAAGTCCCATACATCCGTAATCACATGCTTTTTCTCCGCGTCCTGGAATCAACGCTAATTTTCTACAATCCATCAGTCCATCATATTGGTACTGGTTTGTCGTAACGTCACAAGTGCCTTTACATGCTACATAAGCAACCTTCTTCACTTCTTCGAGTTCACCAGCGCCTAGTAATGCACCAACTTCTTTCGCAACCGCGCTTCCTGCAACAGGGCAGGCATTGGCAGGAGCTTCACCAGCCGCAATTGCCTTGGCGAGAGCATCGCAACCTGCGAAACCACAACCACCACAATTGTTACCTGGCAGAAGTTCACGAACCTGAATTTCCACTTCATCTACTTCTACTTCAAAAAGCTTGCCGGCTACGCCAAGGAGCAAGCCGATGAGCAGTCCTGTGATTCCAATCACCAGACCCGCTGTCATGATTCCTGTCATATCGTCTTCCTCCTTCTATAATAAGCCTGCGAAACCACAGAATGCAATCGCCATGAGGCCTGCCGTAATCAGTACAATCGGCGAACCCTTGAAAGCTTCTGGTACATCGCTGTGCTCAATCTTCTCACGAATACCTGCCATAATCACAATAGCTAGAAGGAATCCGAGGGAAGCACCCAAGCCATTCACAATACTTTCAATAATACTGTATTCCTTCTGAACATTTACCAATGCCACACCTAAAACGGCACAGTTGGTTGTAATCAATGGAAGGTATACACCGAGGGCACTGTGAAGTCCTGGCATCATTTTCTTCAGGACCATCTCTACAAATTGAACCAATGCAGCAATAACCAAGATAAATACAATGGTTTGCAAGTAAGTGATATCTAATGGTTTCAAAATAAATGTATACAGCACCGAGGTCAACGCAGAGGCAAGCGTAATAACGAATACAACCGCGCCACCCATACCAGCTGCTGTCTCAACTTTCTTGGAAACACCAAGGAATGGACACAGACCAAGAAACTGACTAAGTACAAAGTTGTTCACCAGGGCCGAGCCTAGTAAGATAAGAATTAATTTCACCATTACTCTTCACCCTCCTTACCTGAAATTCCGAGGCAACCGCCACAGGCGCTACAATCATGATTGCAACCCTCTGTCTCTGGTGTGTTCGTCGCCGATGGAAGCTTTAATTTATTCTGAATTGCTGTAAGCATCGCAAGAACAAAGAAAGCTCCCGGTGCCAATACAAAGATTGTAATCGGTTCATAGGAAGCAGGCATAATGCCAAATCCAAAGATTTTACCACTTCCTAATAATTCACGGAAGATACCAATCAACGTCAAACCAACTGTAAATCCTAATCCCATACCAATTCCATCAAAGGCGGATAAGAGGACCGGATTCTTCGAAGCATATGCCTCCGCACGACCAAGAATAATACAGTTAACAACAATCAATGGAATATAGATACCAAGTGCATCATATAAAAATGGAATGTACGCCTGAAGTACAAGTTGAATCATTGTTACAAAAGAAGCAACAATTACGATAAATGCAGGAATACGAACCTTGTCTGGAATCACCTTACGCAGTGCTGCAATCATCATATTCGACAAAATCAAAACTGCTGTTGTGGTAAGTCCCATACCCATACCATTAATTGCTGATGAAGTAACCGCCAAAGTCGGACACATACCAAGCATCAGAACAAAGGTAGGATTTTCCTTGATAATACCATTATGAAGTCGTTCTAAATATTTACTCATCTCGCCACCTACCCTTCTTTAATCTGGCTGATAAACGCAAGTGCCTGATTGACCGCTTTCGTTATCGCCGTAGATGTAATGGTAGCTCCACTAATTGCGCTGATCTGGTCATCGCCAGACTTATCGCCTTTCACAAGTTTCACTTCTCCTGCCGAAATTCCCTTGAATTGATTCTTAAATTCATCTTCTGTGCAGCGAGCGCCCAAACCAGCTGTCTCACTCATGGAGATAATCTCAACACCTTGAAGAACGCCGTCTGTAGACACACCCAATGAAAACTGAATATCGCCGCCGTAACCTTCCTTCGAAGTCACTAAGATTGCATAACCTGCCGCATTACCGGCTTCATCCTTCGCGCGGACAATTTCATTAAATACACAACCATCTAGCTTCGCCTGTTTCATACTTTTTGTCAGATTGGCATCTTCTTCAAACGTTTTTGCTTCTGGCATAACCAATTGATAGGATTCATTCTTCGCATCCTGAGATGCCTTCTCGATTGGTGCCTTAGTCAGGCTAAATACACCACCGAGCAGAAGTCCTGCCACGATTGTAATGGCAAAGATAATCAAGGTATCGCGTACCATTGAGTCGCCCTTACGTTTTATGTGTTTACTCATTTCGACGCCTCCTTTACATAGCCAAATGGTTTAGGTACCGTCCATCGTTCAATCAATGGCACTAGCAAGTTACATAGAATAATCGCATAGGAAACTCCCTCTGCACCTGCGCCATAAATACGAAACAGCCCTGTCATCAGGCCAAGCAAAACACCGAAAATAATTTTTCCAAGTGGTGTAATCGGACTAGTTACATAATCCGTTGCCATGAAAAAGGCTCCTAGCATCAATCCACCACCACACAAGTGTGCTGCGAGGAATGTCCAGTCAAATCCGTGTCCACCAAATAGCAAAATAAACAAGGTAAATGTTCCAATGTATACAAGTGGAATCTTGATTGAGATTACCTTACGTGCCAGCAGATAGATTCCACCAAGCAAAATGGCGATAACCGAAGTCTCACCAATCGTACCACCGATGTTACCCATCAGCATCTTCATGATGTCTACCTGCGCCACATCGCCTGTGCTCTTAAGCACCGCAAGCGGTGTCGCACTCGATACTCCATCAACACCTGCATAACCATTCATCGCTGTCACTTTTCCAACCTTATCAATCGCAAACGTCGTCATTCGACTTGTAAATGATATCAAGAGAAAACATCGAGCAGCCAGTGCCGGGTTCATGAAATTCTGTCCTAGCCCACCATAGAGCTGTTTGACAATAATAATAGCAAATACCGAGCCAATCATGCCCAACCAAATTGGTGCCGTGGCAGGCAGATTCAGTGCAATCAACAATCCTGTTACAAGAGCACTAAAATCACCTGTGGTCACTGGCTTTTTCATTGCTCGCTGATATATGTACTCTGCCAATACGGCAGCGGCACAAGTGGAGAGAATCACAATCAATGCTCTGACGCCGAAGAAGCCGATACCAAACAGCGTAGCTGGCAGCAGTGCAATGACTACATCTCTCATAATTTTCCTAGTGGTTACATCACATCGTACATGTGGTGATGCCGAAACATGATACATATCACTCACTACTTGGCACCTTCCTTTCTCCGATTGTCCATAATACTTCGTCTCGTCTGCTTGAACGATTGAGTCAACCGTCTCTTCGCTGGACACACGTAAGTACAAGTTCCGCATTCATAGCATTCCATACCATATAACTGTTGGAAGCCCTCATCATTAAAGTGATCCGAATACTCCATCATTTTCTGTGGAATCAGATGACTTGGACATACGCTAACGCATCTGCCACATCGAATACACGCCGTTGGCTCATTCGCTGCTACCTCATCCTTAGAAAATGCCAGCAATGCTGATGATGTCTTGGTAACTGGCACCGCCAAATCAAACATTGCCATACCCATCATCGGTCCACCCGAGATGATTTTCTCTGGTTGCTTTGTAAAACCACCGATATCCTCAAGCAGTTCAGAATAATGCATACCCGTTTTCACTTCATAGTTAGCAGGCTCCGCTACACAATCACCAGTTACTGTAACAATTCGTCTCATGAGTGGTGTACTTTTCGCAACCGCTTGGTAAATCGAAATGACGGTATCAATATTATCCACGATACAACCCGCATCGGCAGGCAGCATCTTAGAATTAATCTTTCTCTTCGTCGAAGCATAGATTAATTGACGTTCTGCACCCTGTGGGTACTTTGTCTTAAGCACCTTCACCTGAATTCGCTCTTCGCCAGCTGCTGCTTCCTTTAGCTTTGCGATGGCATCCATCTTGTTATCTTCCACTGCGATGATACCCTCTGCATGATCGAATAACTGAAGAATAATCTTCAATCCACCGACAATCTGCTCTGGCACCTCCATCATCATGCGATAGTCTGATGTAAGGTAAGGTTCACATTCAGCACCATTTACTAATATATAATCGATCTCATCTTCATTCTTCGGTGTCAGCTTCACGTGTGTTGGAAAGCCCGCGCCTCCCATACCAACGATTCCGGCATCTTTAACAGCCTGTCGAATCTCTTCCTTCGTCATCGCCTTCGTATCGCGCTCTTCTCCTAGTCCATCAACCGGAGTGTAGTTGCCATCATTCTTAATCACAACGCTAACCCCTTTGGAACCATTTACCATGAGTCTTGGTTCTACTGCAATGACTTCTCCAGAAACTGAACTGATAACATGCGCTGAAATAAACCCGCTTGCCTCACCAATTCGCTGTCCCATAAGCACTTGATCACCCTTGGCAACAAGTGGTGTGGCTGGTGCCCCGATATGCTGTGACATCGGATATACCAGTTCTTCTTTTGGCAAAAGTTTTGTAACTTGCTTATCCTTACTGATGTCCTTGCCATCATATGGATGAACTCCGCCCCTAAATGTAAGTTTCGACAAAGAAACCTCCTCCTTCGAATATAATTTTCTAATGAATCATTTTATCATATTTCACATTATTCCACAATATTCTGTACCCAGATTCCTTTTTTCAAAAGAATAAATCCAACAACCGCTTTGATGGAATCTAGGAGTGAATACATAGCAAATATCGTCAAAATTCCCAAACCTGTAAAATGCACAACCAAATAAGCAAATGGCAGTGCCACACACCATGAAAATCCGCTGTCAAATAAAAATGTAATCACCGTCTTGCCACCCGAACGAATCGTGAAGTAAGTCGCGTGGAGAAATGCCTGCATCGGCATAACACATGCAGTTATGCGAATAAAGTTCGTTGCCAGCTGGCGCACCTCTGGTGTCGTGTTGTATAGTCGAGGGAACAGACTTCCCAAGACAATCATTAAAATACTAGTACCGATTGTAAGAACAACGGAAAATGCAATCACCTTTGCCGATGTCTCCTTCGCCTTCTCAAACTCATTGGCACCGAGCTGTTGTCCAACTAAAATCGCCACCGCACTACCCATCGCGATAAAGACGACATTGAACAGATTACCAATCGTCGAAGAAATATTCAACCCTGCCATAACCTCTAGCCCTCGCAAAGAAAAACATTGATTCACAACTGCGATACCTGCTGCCCACAATACTTCATTAAACAGAAGTGGCATTCCCTTTTTCACAATACGAAGTGCTAAATCAGCAGGAACTCGTAGTGTACGATAAGCGCCAACAATGAACGCATTTTTAGCCTTGTTTCGATGTGTCCAAATGACAACAATCAATAGTTCCACAACTCTCGCCATCACGGTTGCAATCGCTGCACCTGCAACACCTAGCTTCGGAGCGCCAAAATGTCCAAAAATCAAAATATAGTTAAATACCAGATATCATCGGAACCATCGTCTGGCCTGTCTCTCTGAGCGTACTTGCATAGATTTGTACAAGAACAAAAGGGATAATTTCAAGCAGAATCACCGCCAAATATTCCTTCCCGTATTGCAATGTCAGCGCAGGGTCTACACTTCCTTCACCATTTAAATAGAGTCGTATCAAAGATTCGCCTTGTGTCAACAAGACAGCTAGCGTTCCCACGATGATAACAATCCCTGCAATCACCTTAAACCGAAACGTGTCCCTGACACCCTTCTGATCTCCATTTCCGTAAAATTGCGCACCAAAAATTCCGGCACCCGACAAACCACCAAATACGCACAGATTAAACACGAAGATAAACTGATTCACAATTGCCACACCCGACATCTGCGCTGTACCAAGCTGTCCTACCATAATGTTATCTAAAAATCCAACAAAATTGGTGATAGCATTCTGTATCATAATCGGTACTGCTAATAATAAAAGATGCTTATAAAACTTTTTTGTTCCTATTAATTTCATTTTCTCTCATTCCCTTACAATATGTTTCAAAAAAAGAATTCTGGAAAGCCCAGAATTCTTTCGTTGGCAGCAGTATATCATAGAGTTTGGGAATCATCAAGAAGATAGTTCCTCTGTTGTATAAACATTATATCCCTCATAATGGTAACTTACATCGATTCCCTTCATATATACCTCACGGTCATTTATCTTAGTTGTCAAGGCAGCCTTTAAAAGAACCTTAATCTCAACATATTTCTCAACAGTTTCATCAAAAGTGTTCTGTGGCATCTTACTAATATTATCCAATGCTGTCTCAAGATACACAGTTGGTGCAAAGCGAAAACTTCCTTTGGCAATATTAACGGTTCTTGCCTTGCCGGCAAATTCATATATATCTTCAAACAAATATCGATGAATCCTTGAAAGTCCCCCAAACGTACCCACTTCATATTCATTGAGAATTCCTTTTTCGAAAAGTTCAAGTGCTTTCACTTTACTAATTTTCTCTTCCATTCTAGCCAATTCTGCAGAATCGGTAATCCCCAGTTTGTTTGCTAATGTCATAGAGACCTTTACCTCCTATTTGCAACTTTATCAACTAGATTTATTATAACATATGAAGCACTTTTTTACCAATCCTCGTCCCCTGTCTCTTCTATTTCCTCATCAATTGCGTCATCAACACCACTCGCATACT
>CAZUGH010000072.1:0-3389 GCA_964619785.1 uncultured Lachnospiraceae bacterium
CACGAAGCGAAATATGTAATTAGCAGCATCTGTCTCTTCGTCGCATCTCCGATTGTTCTCATCTCGGTCTCTGTCCTGATGGGTGAATATTATGAAGACTTTGGCGTTGTCGCCATGCTCCTTCTCATCGCTGTTGGTGTATTTTCACTTATTCGTAATACTGCCGTCAGCGACGCCTACAAGCGCATTCTCCGACTCGACGACTACCGCCCATCGGAGCAAAAAAAAGGCAAGCTCATCGGAATCGTTGCTAGCATCGTTTGGCCAATAACCGCAGCCATCTACATCGGCTCAGGATTTATCTTTGGTACATTTGGAACACTGTGGGTCCTCTTCCCCATCGTTGGAATTTTATTTGGAGTATTCTGTGCTATAACTAGTATGGTATACGAAGAAAAATAAATTGATTGACAAACAATACCCCCCGGGAGTATACTTATTATACCCCTAGGGGGTATTTTCATTGTTGTTTACAAATCACGTTGAAAGGAAGAATTATATGAATTGCTGTGAACCAGAGAATGTGAAACATAAAATCAGAGATACTAAAGAAAAGGCCGCGTTAACCACACGTTTGAGTCGAATCGAAGGGCAAGTTCGCGGAATCAAGAAAATGGTAGACGAGGACCGCTACTGTGTCGATATACTGACTCAGATTTCCGCTATTCAAGCCGCCTTGAATGGTTTTAACAAGGAACTTCTCGCTAGGCACATTCACACTTGCGTGGCAGATGGCATACGCGAGGGTGACGAAGAAGTCGTGGATGAATTGTGCGACCTAATGAAGAAACTTATGAAATGAGGTATCCTATGATTACAGAAAAATATAATGTAACCGGCATGACCTGCTCTGCTTGTTCCTCTCATGTAGAGAAAAGTGTGAGCAAGCTCGATGGCATCGAGCAGGTCTCAGTCAACTTACTAACAAATAGCATGCAGGTAACCTATGACCCTGCAAAACTTTCGGCAACAGGCATTGAAAATGCTGTCAGCCAGGCAGGCTATGGCGCTTCACTATTAGGCGGACCAAGCTCACCAAGTAAAACCCCGAACCAAATCAGTGAGAATCAGAAGAAGATGAAGAGGCGCCTTATTTTATCACTAATTTTCTGGGTACCGCTGATGTACGTATCAATGTGGCACATGTTTTTCCCAAGTCCCGCCTGGGAAATGCATCTGCTACATGGCAATGAAAATGCAATCGCCTTTGCCATGACACAGCTGATACTCCTAATCCCCATCTTGCTTGCCAATCAGAAATATTTTACCAAGGGTTTTCAGACATTATGGCACCGAAGTCCCAACATGGACAGTCTCATTGCTGTAGGCGCAGGCGCCGCCATTTTGTACGGAATCTTCGCCATTTATCAGATTGGTTACGGACTAGGCCACGGCGACATGGCGCAAGTTGCACAGTATCGACATGATTTATATTTCGAATCAGCTGGAACAATTTTAACACTCATCACCATTGGCAAATACCTCGAAACGAAGTCCAAGGGGCGGACAAGTGAAGCCATCACAAAGCTGATGGACCTTGCCCCAAAGCAGGTTACCGTACTGCGCGAAGGAGCCGAGCAGCTCATTGGCATGGAAGAATTGCTTGCTGGGGACATTTTCCTCGTTAAGCCGGGCGAATCTGTCGCCGTCGATGGCATAATCCTGGAGGGCCGATCATCACTCGATGAATCCGCAATCACGGGCGAAAGCATTCCCGTCCTGAAGAAAGAGGGCGACCGCATCGTCTCTGCGTCCATCAACAAAGCCGGGCTACTTAAGGTACAAGCCGAAAAGGTTGGCGAAGACACCACCCTGGCACAAATCATTCACTTAGTCGAAGAAGCCTCCTCATCGAAAGCTCCTGTTGCCAAACTGGCAGACCGCATCGCCGGTATATTTGTTCCGATTGTCATGGGCATTGCTCTCATCACCGGAATCGTATGGCTCCTTAGCGGGTCGAGCTTTGAATTCGCCATGTCCTGTGCCATCGCCGTTCTCGTCATCTCCTGTCCTTGCGCATTAGGACTTGCAACACCCGTCGCCATCATGGTCGGAACTGGCAAAGGTGCGGAGAATGGCATCCTCATCAAATCCGGCGAAGCTCTCGAGATGGCTCAACAGATTGACACGATGGTTTTAGACAAAACGGGAACCATCACGCAGGGACAACCTGAGGTAACAGATATCATCAATTTATCCACGCAAACAGATGAACAACTCTTGCAAATTGCCGGCTCGCTTGAAAGCGGCAGCGAGCATCCTCTAGCGGAGGCCATCCTTCAGAAATGCCGAGACGCACACATCGAGCAACTCCCTGCTACCGATATTCAAGCAATATTTGGCAAAGGCTTAACTGGCAAGCTTCAAGGAAAATTCTATCAGGCAGGCAATGAAAAACTAATGACGGAAGCAGGCATTGAACTTGGCTCAGCCGAGGCACAGATGCAAACGCTCGCCAAACAAGGCAAGACGCCGCTTCTCTTTGCCACAGAAAATGAACTTCTCGGCATCATCGCCGTTGCAGACACCGTGAAGCCAACCAGCCAGGAAGCCATTTCTCATTTGCATAAGCAAGGTATTCATGTAATTATGCTAACAGGCGACAATCCTCTAACGGCCCAAGCCATTCAGAAACAAGTGGGCGTAGACGAGGTCATCGCTGGTGTCTTGCCGACCGGAAAAGAAGAGAAAATAACGCAACTCAAAAACGATGGTCATCTCGTTGCTATGGTTGGTGATGGCATCAACGATGCACCTGCATTGGCCGCCGCTGATGTAGGTATCGCAATCGGTGCCGGAACAGATGTCGCAATCGAAAGCGCCGACATCGTATTAATGCACAGCGACCTCGAAGACGCCAGCCGCGCCGTACAACTCAGCCGCGCTGTCATCCGCAACATCAAGGAAAATCTCTTCTGGGCATTTTTCTATAATTGTGTAGGCATCCCACTAGCCGCCGGTGCACTATATCCGGCATTCGGAATCAAGCTAAACCCTATGTTCGGCGCTGCTGCAATGAGCTTAAGTAGCGTATTCGTAGTCAGCAATGCCCTGCGACTCAAACGACTCAAACTCAACCAAGAGAAACAAGAAAGGAAGGAAATAAGTATGAAAACAATTACAATTCAAATCGAAGGAATGATGTGCAGCCATTGCACAGGAAGAGTAGAACAGGCACTCAAGGAAACCACCGGCGTCAACAGCGTAGAAGTAAGCCTTGAAAACAAAAAAGCCACCGTAACAGCCGAAGACACCGTGACAGCCGAACAACTAAAGCAAGCTGTTGTCGATGCCGGTTATGAAGTAACGGGATTAATTGATTGATCATTTTGGTCGCTCGGGGTGTGCCTGAATGGTAGTGCTGCCAACGAAATTTCTTGGGTTGCTGG
>CAZUGH010000072.1:3489-8945 GCA_964619785.1 uncultured Lachnospiraceae bacterium
CCAACGAAATTTCTTGGGTTGCTGGTAGGTGGGTCTCATGCTCTTGGCAGTAAATTCGCCTTTTTCTTGATTTATACCCCGCTCCCATAAAATGGATACTGGAAACGGCGTAATTTCGTTCTGTCAGATAATTCCATTTTGCCAAAAGGAATAAAATTCTTCAAAATGTATGTGCTATACCCCGGTTCCATAAAAAATCGGGGTATAGCACATATAAAAAGTCTCATATGTACCCCAAGAGCAAAATTGTTAAATTATTACACAACGTAAATACGTTGTTTGTCGAGGGTGCCAAATTGGGAGCGGGGTATAAATCGCAAATAAATGCCATTTATACCCCGCAACAGCTTAGCTTAAAGCCGGCGGGCGTGCTTCGCAACTCCACTGGAGCATGCGTTCGAAACCAAATTTCGCACTCTCCCAATCCCTCCCCCTCCATCTTATGAGGGAAAATACGGATTGCCTTCGTCAACTCCTCGGAACCCTGAACCAATTCCGGTTTACCTTTTACGAATCCCTCATAGCCCTCCATCTCAACAAGTGACAGATTCGGATGCTCCCTCAGGAGATAATCGACCGTTCCCTCATCTTCTAACGGAGAAAATGTACAGGTAGAATACAAAAGCATGCCGCCAGGCTTCAACATTGACAAAGCGTCCTCTACGATTTCTCGCTGGAGTTTGCTATAAAAATCCGGACCATTCTGTTCCCATGCTTTCACCATCGAAGGCTCCTTGCGGAACATGCCCTCACCAGAGCAAGGTGCATCAATCAATATCTTATCAAAAAAGCCAGTGAAATACTCCGCCAATTTGCGTGGGTATTCGGTTACGATAAAACTGTTCGTAACACCAAAAAGCTCGATGTTTTTCAATAAAGCTTTGGCGCGCTTGGCACTGATATCATTTGCAATTAAGAGGCCTGTGCCATGTAACTTGGCAGCTAACTCTGTAGCCTTGCCACCCGGTGCGGCACACAAATCGAGAACCACATCACCCTCCTCAATCGGCAGACGCGAAGCAGGTGTCATCGCACTGGGATCTTGTAGATAATACAAACCAGCAAAATAATAAGGATGCTTTGCTGGCTGGACATTTTCCTCATAAAAAAAGCCATTGGATACAAAGGGAATCCGGCGGATTGGGAATGGGCAAATGCGCTCAAACTCCTCCACTGTGATTTTGGCAGTATTTACTCGCAAGCCAAAACGGCGGGATTGTTCCATCGATGCGAGATAATCCGGATACTCCTCGCCGAGAATTCTCTTCATTTCATCACAAAATGGTTCTGGTAAATACATCATAATCGAAATCCTTTCGGGAAAATCTCTGCCAACGTCACAACCTCATAGTCTTCGGGTGATTTGGCCAGAATAATTTCAAAGGTGTCCGGCTCGCAAAACTCCATCATTACCTGACGGCACACGCCACAAGGAGCTGGTGCCACCATCTCATCATCCATGCCACCGACAATTGCAATCCGGCGAAAAGAACGTCGCCCCTCACTGACTGCCTTGAAGAAAGCGGTTCTCTCCGCACAATTCGTAGGAGTAAACGCACCATTTTCAATATTGCAACCAGTAAACACCTCGCCATCTATCGTCTCTAGCGCAGCGCCCACACGAAAATGTGAGTAGGGCGCATATGCATTTTCTCTAGCTTTTATCGCTTGTTCAATCAAACTCTTCATAGCTACCTCGAATCATTCTAAATTCTCAGGATTTAGGCACGCTAGCTCTGGTAGAACAAAGCGTCCATCCTTTCGTATCAACTTGTCATCAAAATAAATCTCTCCGCCACCCCACTCAGGTGTCTGAATCCAGACCAAATCCCAGTGAATCGAAGACGTATTGCCATTTGGCGCTTCATCATAGCATGCACCTGGCGTAAAATGAATCGAGCCGCGTATTTTCTCGTCAAAGAGAATATCCTTCATCGGCTTGGTCACATACGGATTCACTCCAATCGCAAACTCGCCAATATACCTAGCTCCCTCATCCGAATCAAAAATCTGGTTAATGCGCTCTGTATCATTGGCCGTTGCTTCAACAATCTTGCCATCCTTGAAGGTGAGACACACCTGTTCAAATGTTACACCCTGATAGAGCGAAGGCGTATTGTAACTCAGCGTACCATTTACCGAATCACGAACCGGTGCCGTAAACACCTCACCATCTGGAATATTCATCTCCCCTGCGCACTTAATCGCAGGAATATCCTTAATAGAAAATGTGAGGTCCGTCCCTGGACCCACCATATGAACCTGGTCAGTCTGATTCATCAGCTCAACGAGGCTGTCCATCGCACGGTCCATTTTCGAATAATCCAGATTACACACCTGGAAATAAAAATCCTCAAAGCTCTCGAGACTCTGGTTCGATAACTGTGCCATCGCATCATTCGGATAGCGAAGCACAACCCACCTTGTATGCTTCACACGGCGTTCATTATGCACCGGCGTCGCGTAATAACGATCATACAGGCGACGATTCTCGGTCGGCACATCCGATAGCTCCGCCACATTATCTTCACCGCGAATTCCCACATAACAGTCCATCGCATCCATTTCCTTGCCATCGATGTCTGCCATCAGCTCAAGCTGTTTCTGTGTGCAATGAAGCATCATCTCGCGCTGCATCTGCTTATCTGTATAATGGGGAAATGGAACGCCTCCCACCGCGTATATTTCTTTCACAATTTGCCTTGCCAACGGTCTTGTCGATTCACCCGTGTAATGCACATACACCTTGTCACCGGCCTTGACCTTCATCGAATAATTAACCAGATTCCTGGCCAATGTCTGAATTCTCTGATCCATAAAACACCCAATTCCTTTCTATGACATGTAACTGATAAAATGATTGCCAGCTGCTTTGAAAATATCCTCTGCCTGCTTCCGTCCGACATTTTCCTCTTTGCCTGTGTTCGGATTCAGAATTGTAATCGTCGACTGGTCATAGCCACTGATTACAACTGCAGAAGAATCACCTGTCATCGCAATAACCGGCTTGCCACCACTGACAAAATACAGCGCCTGCTCGAGATTGACTCCTGACAGATTGACAGGACGATCCATGTATTTGTCAAGCATACCATAGACCGATTTGCCCGTCGCAGTCAATTCCTTCGCATCTACCGAATAATGATTCGCCTTCAGCACCATATGCGCACATGCCCCAATACTACTAATACCATCCCCCGTTTTCTGCAGATTTATACCTGCCACACGATTCATCAAAAAGCTTCCGCCACGCTCCCACACAACCTGGTGATGGCTCGAAATCACAGTACCCATCTGCTCATCTGCCACACGAATCGCTGTGCCAGCATTTTCATACGAAGAAGTGATTCCACCCAAAGCATAAACATAATACTTCGTAATTCCTGTGCTCTCAAGGTGAACTGCACGTTGACTAGAAAGCACCGTGCTCGCACCAGACACACGCGTTGGCGTTCTTGTCATAATAAAACTAGTTGGCAACGTAATATACCACTCCGTCAATGTGCTTGCTGTCACACGAGATGCCAGCGAAACCTTCGCTTTCTCCTGACTCTCCTGATTCAATATGCTATCTGTAGAAATCTTATCATAACCATCCTGATTCTTGCGGTAACGATTCATCGTAAGCACGTTACCATTTACCGTAACACTACTAATATAAATATTCCTTCGATTATATGTCTTAAGCACCTTACCTTCATTGTCAGCGATTTCCATACGATAACATGGGACTAGCCTGCTGCCGTCCTTATTGACCTTCACCTCCGACTTTCTCACATATCCATAGACTAGATTCGAATCAATCGTTCCTAACAAACGAATATACTCATCTGAACTCGGTGCTTTCAATTCTGTCTTCGCATCCGTCTCTAAATTATAAATCGTAATCAAATCACTGTAACCTGTCTTCAAATTAGAAGACAATGCCACACAATTTTTGTTCTTCATTACAGCAAAGCTGGAATTCTTTACATTTTCTGCGATAACGTCTAATCTTCTCGCTTGAATATTATATGAATAAATGATATTACCCACAATGAGATAATACACATTGTTGCTGTTGACATAACTATATGGATTGAAGTCTTCCTTCAGTTGCTGATATGTGCTGTCCATCGGTAGATAAACCACCTCTTCAAGCTTGTCATCTGCCGCATTATAACGATAGAGCACGACCGCCACCTTGCCCTCATATTGGCCTCTCGCGATATACCCATATACCGTAAAGTAGAGATTGCCATCTTCATCTAACTTATTGATGCGAATCGCATTCTCGTCGTTTAGGGTGTAAATATCTGCTGCATCCTTTGTAAAATGACGATACACCTCGTGCAGCTTGTTCTGTCCTTTGTTCATATCATAACGATACAAAATACCATTCCGTGCAAAATACAGCATCTTGCCATCTTCCGATGTAAGCAAATCCATATCTGTATCCTGCGTGATACCCAGCTTTAATTGATTCTTATTTACACTAGCCATCTTCTCATCGAATGTCGCTTCCATCGTTCGTTGAAAACCTAACAAGTACGAACGTCCACCACTATAACGTACACGATAGAATTCCTTTACATGGAAAATCTCTGTACCAGAACTTGTCGTCCCCTTCACATAGTAATTCATCCAAATACATGCTGTCTCCGTATTGAATTCCTTCACCGTTGGCACAATATCCGAGATTACCTCCGGACTCAACTTGCCCCAAGTTACCAAATCCACATCTGAATGAATATTAACAGAAGCCAATGTGTCATTTGGTTCACTCGCATCAGGTTCTAGATATCCACGCAACTGACGATCGTTATCCTTGTGAAATGTATCATCATGAAATTTCTTCGCAAATGCAAGCTTATCAGCCAGATGCGTATCGCTTGTATAATACTTTAAACGTGTATAATAATGAATCTTACGCCCTGTATCTGTCGTCGCCGTCAGCGCAAAGATATACTCCTGGCTCGTATCAAATGCATAATCAAAAGTGAAATCAATCTTCTTCGCCTGATCCGAAAGAGCATTCAACTCCTTCTCCTCGTAGATTTCCTCTGTCTCCTTATCAAGAATCTGATACTTCACCTTCTGAATAACCATCGTACCACCAGCGATATTCACCGCCATTTTCTTCGTAGTATCCAAAGGCGTGATGGAAAGACGCACAATCGCAGGGTCCATACTTCCACTATACCCATAAAGTGTATTAATCTGATTCCCTCCTGTCGACGTCGTCAACACAGGATAACTCTCTGAAGTAACATCAATTGTCTTTCCACTATCGATCATTCCAGAGCCTTGATTCATTGTGAAAAAAGCAGTCGAACCAAGGAAAACAAAAAATAATATCACAATCTTATATATATATTTAGCCATAATTTCCTCCATGCCGAATCTATTTACAAACAAACGTAATTATCTATATTGTACCCACTTTTACGCAAAAGTGCAACTCTTGCTTTCACCCA
>CAZUGH010000073.1:0-8850 GCA_964619785.1 uncultured Lachnospiraceae bacterium
TACAAAGTAAAGGAGGGGTTCCTTTGAAACATGTATATATATATGTGACTGGTTTTTTTCTTTGTATCGCTGTATTTTCTATACTTTTTGGAATTCATTCAAATAATATACAGAAGAGAGAACATGATGTACGCAAGACCTATCAGGACTTGGCAAAAGAGAACCGTTTTTACCTAACTTTTCGAAAGGATGAAGTCGTTGTATATTACAATGACAAAAAAACCATCTTTCAATATACGGGAATTGTTAAGGATTCGCTTCTACAAGAAGAGTGTGACAAATTACAAATCGGGTATTATGTTAAGGATGAGGAGCAATTGTATGGAATACTTGAATGCTATTCTAGTTAACTTACTATTGATTCTTGAGGTATGATTGACTTATAATAGAACTATTGATGCGAAAACACAGTTTCAACTGTTTCAGAATGGGAGAAAGTATGATAATTGTTATTGGTGGAGGAGCTGCCGGCATGATGGCAGCAATTATGCTTACCAAGGCGGGGCGCCAGGTAACACTAATTGAGAAGAATAAATCATTGGGGAAAAAACTTGCAGCAACCGGAAATGGAAGATGTAATTATACGAATGCCAAGATGAGTTCAGAATACTATTACGGACAAGATCGAGACAGTATAGCCTGCGTACTAGAACAGTTTGGATATCATGATACAATCCGGCTATTTGAAGAACTAGGAATATTATCAAGAAGTAAAGATGGATATATATATCCGTATTCGAATCAGGCATCTACCGTTGTAGAACGCCTACGTGATTGTTGTTATGAACAAGGGGTTAAGGTTTGTTTAGAGACAACAGTTTTGCATCTTTCACGTGATGACAGATTCCATGTTATAACTGATCATGGTCATTTTTATGGGGAACAGGTGATTCTTGCTTGTGGTGGCCTTGCATCACAAGAATTAGGCGGAAGTGCCCTTGGGTACGATTTAGCTAAAGAATGTGGTCATCAAGTTAGTCCACTATGGCCTGGCTTGACAGGGTATATATCAGATGAGAACTGGTTAAAAGCTTTTTCAGGAGTTAGAATTCAGGGAAGCATCTCAATATTGGTAAATGGAAGAGTAATCGCGCGAGAAGCAGGAGAGATTCAATGTACAAAGCAAGGAATCTCAGGTATACCGGCATTCCAATTATGTCGTCAGGTGGCACAAGCACTTGCTGCCGGCGAACGTGTATCAGGTATGATTGATTATGTTCCTGTTCTTTCGGAGGAGGAACTTTCACAGTACATAGAACAGAGACGAGAACGATTTACAATGGAGCAGATTGTGAGTGGTCTAGTGAATGGCAAATGTGTATCGGAAATTATTAAAAGAGGTACAACAGTCAGTCAGATTGTGGATTCATTGAAACATTTTCCATTCTCAATCAAAGACACTGCAGGATTTGACAAAGCACAAGTTACAGCAGGTGGTGTGCCACTTACTGAGATTTCATCAGAAACGATGCAGTCTAAACTTATGCCTGGACTTTATATAACAGGAGAATTATTAGACGCAGATGGCATCTGTGGTGGATACAATCTGCATTGGGCATGGGCTACAGCAGTAATTGCCGCCAGAGATATAGTTAATGACAGGAGAAATAAATGATACAAATCAATCAAATTAAGTTACCAGTTGAACAAAGTGAACAAGCAGATTTAGAGAATGCAATATGCGAGCTATTACATATTAATTCATCCAATCTATATTCAGTAAAGATTCTAAAGAGAAGCATTGATGCAAGAAAAAAGCCTAAATTATTTTGGGTCTATCAAGTTGCAATCAAGATTCATCATGAGACTGAAGTATTACGGCACTGTCATAGAAATCGGGATATTCAACTATATAAGAAGCCAATACATCTCATGGATCGAATTGAGACGACGAATCACAAGGAATCAGTTGTGATTATAGGAGCCGGACCCGCGGGATTATTTGCTGCTTATTATGTTGCACTTAGTGGGGCAAAGCCGATTATTCTAGAACGAGGTGCATCAGTAGATGAACGGAATGAAGAGATACAGAAGTTTTGGAAGCAGGGTGTACTAAATCCACAGACCAATATTTCATTTGGTGAAGGTGGTGCTGGAACATTTTCAGATGGAAAACTCAATACAGGTGCAAAAGACAAATTTGGAAGAATTCGTTTTGTACTTGAAACATTTGTTGAGTGTGGAGCAAATCCAGATATCCTATATGATGCGAAACCTCATATTGGAACAGATGTATTACAAAATGTAATCAAAAATTTGAGAAAACGAATTGAATCCTTTGGTGGAGAATTTCATTTTCATACAAAGGCAATTGCATTTAAGAAAGACAAGAATCAAATAACAGCTATCACGTGTCAACAAGATGATAAACAATGGGATATTGAAGCATCTCATTGTATTCTTGCCATAGGACATAGTGCTCGTGATACCTTTGAATACTTGTACCAATCAGGTGTTGCGATGGAGCCGAAAGCCTTTGCTGTTGGAGTACGTGTTGAGCATTGTCAGGAAGATATTGATCAGATGCAATACGGTAAATCGCGTGAGAATCTACCACCAGCAGACTACAAATGTACGGGTAAAGGCATAGATGACCGTGGTGTGTATTCATTTTGTATGTGTCCGGGCGGATTTGTAGTGAATGCATCTTCTGAAGAAGGTGGATTGGTTGTAAATGGTATGAGTAATCAAGCCCGTAATGAGAAAAATGCCAATAGTGCCATTGTTGTTACGGTTACTCCGGAAGATTTTCCTGATGATACACCACTTGGTGGCGTGGCTTATCAGAGAGAACTTGAAAAACGTGCATTTTCCTTAGGTAATGGTAAAATTCCAGTACAAAGATTAGAGGATTTCAAAAAAAATATTGCAACAAAACAATTTGGAAGAGTGACACCGAACACAAAAGGTGATACAATACTAACCAATATGCGTAATCTGTTCCCAGAATACATCAATGAGTCTCTCATTATGGGGATGGAACAGTTTGGCAGGAGGATGAAAGGGTTTGATGATGCAGATACACTTTTTGAAGGTGTTGAAACGAGAACATCATCTCCTGTAAGAATATTACGTAATGATGAATTGCAAGCAACATGGCAGGGACTTTATCCTTGTGGGGAAGGTGCTGGTTATGCAGGTGGAATTATGTCTGCTGCGATGGATGGGCTACGTGTTGCCGAGCAATGTATCAAACAGGTTAGATAATGGAGGATAAAAGATGGACCGTAGTATGTTAAAGGATAAAAAGAGAATTGTTGTAAAGGTAGGAACTTCAACGATTACACATGAAGAGACTGGTCGTCTAGATTTGATAAAATTAGAAAAATTTATTCGTATTTTAACGGATTTGAGAAATCAAGGCAAGGAGATTGTACTCGTTTCATCGGGTGCAATCGGTGTAGGACGCATGGCACTTGGCTTAAAAGAGAAGCCGAGCGAGCGTAAGACGAAACAGGCCTGTGCAGCGGTTGGTCAAAGTCGATTAATGATGGTATACCAAAAACTATTTTCTGAATATAATCAGATAACTGCCCAGATATTGATGACAAAGTTTACGATTGTAAATGATATCAGCCGACATAATGCTCAAAATACATTTAAAGAATTACTTAGCATGGGAGTTATCCCTATTGTAAATGAGAACGATACTGTTGCGACAGATGAGATTGACTTTGGAGATAATGATTCCTTATCAGCTGTAGTTGCTGCTATCATTGACGCGGATTTATTGGTGTTACTCAGCGATATAGATGGATTGTATACCGATGACCCAAGAAAAAATCCAGATGCTGTTTTGATTCCTTATGTTGAGGAAATAACGGATGAACAACTATCAATGGCTAAGGATAGTTCAACATCATGGGGAACTGGTGGTATGACGTCAAAGCTGGTTGCCGCAGGAATTGCAAATGATGCTGGTGCAGATATGCTAATTATTAATGGTGAGAAAATCACAAATCTAAATAAGGTACTACAAGGACAGCAGATGGGAACACTTTTTTGTGCTCATAAAACAAAACATTTCCACTTAAAAAACTATCTGAATGGAGAAAGCAATGACAGACGAGAAAATTAAGCGTATTAATGAGTTATATGCCAAGAAGAAAGCTGGCACCATCACAGAAGAAGAATTAAAAGAGCAGGCTGTATTACGAGCCGAATATATTGAATCAATCCGTGGAAGCTTGATTAATAACTTAGAGAATAATGTGTCAATTCAGGAACTTGATGGTTCGATAACAAAGCCAACAAGAAAGGTTAAGCATTAATGACAAAGCAGCAACAGCGTAAGCTAGCGCGAGATAATCGAAACCAACTACGAGATATAGAACGTATGGATTTATCAGAACGGATATTTAATCAAGTGATTGATACATCAGCGTACAAATCAAGTTCTTGTGTTTTATCCTATTCTTCAATTGGCAGCGAAGTGGATACTACATTATTAAATCAACAAATTCTTCTAGATGGCAAATCACTGTATCTTCCAAGAACGGATACGGTGAACCATAAGATGGATTTTTATCGTGTCACTGATTTAACGACACTTTTGCCAGGTTACCAAGGAATCTTAGAACCGTGTGAGGAGGCATGTCGTTACGAGGAGACCTCTTCATGCTTAATGGTCGTTCCGGGTTTGGCATTTGACAAAAGGTGTTATCGTATGGGGTATGGTGGTGGCTATTATGATAGGTATTTAGAAGCGTACTACCATGGATTCACCATGCAGATTGCATTTTCTATACAAGAACAAGATTGTATTCAAATTGATTCTCATGACCAAAAGATGGATTGTGTTATAACAGAATCTGGTATTTATAAATAACATTGCGAAAGGATGGATGAATCATGCAATATTTAAACGAAATTGGAGAAAAAGCTTGTGCAGCGAAGATGGTATTGAATCGTCTTGGTACAACAAAGAAAAACGAAGCACTTGAGAAGGTGGCTCATGAGCTTGTCGCGCAGGCGGATAAAATGATTCAGGCCAATCAGAAAGATGTTGCCATAGCAAAAGAAAATGGCATGAAAGAATCTTTGATTGATCGCTTAACACTTACAACACAACGTATTCAAGGTATGGCAGAAGGACTCCTGCAGATTGTCACGCTAGATGATCCAATTAACGAAGTACTTTCAATGAAGACAAGACCAAATGGTCTACAAATCGGACAGAAGAGAGTTCCCATGGGTGTTATTGGTATTATTTACGAATCTAGACCAAATGTAACAGCCGATGCTTTTGGCTTATGCTTTAAAACTGGTAATGCAACGATTTTGCGTGGCGGAAGTGATGCAATTCACTCAAATACAGCAATTGTAGCTGTAATTCAAAGTGCATTGACATCTTGTGGACTACCAAAAGAGTGTATTCAGTTACTTGAAGATACATCAAGAGAAACAGCGAAAGAATTTATGCGCTTAAATCAATATGTAGACGTCTTGATTCCTCGTGGTGGAGCAGGATTAATCCATACTGTTGTCGAGCAAAGCACAATACCTGTCATTGAGACAGGTACAGGTAACTGTCATGTTTATGTTGATTCTTATGCGGATGTGAATATGGCAAAAGAGATTATTTTCAATGCCAAGACACAACGACTCGGTGTATGTAATGCTTGCGAATCTTTAGTCATACATAATGATATTGCCGCGCGAGCGATTCCGGTTATTTGTTCTAAGCTAAAAGAAAAGAATGTTCGTATTCGTGGGGATGAGCGAGCGAGACAGTATTTTCTCATGGAAGAAGCAACCGAAGAAGATTATGGAACGGAATATCTAGATGCAATCATTTCTGTCAAGGTGGTAGATACGATTGATGAAGCGATTGCACATATTAACAAGTATAATACGAAGCATTCTGAGAGTATCATTACGGAGCATTATCAGAATGCACAGAAGTTTTTGGATGAAATCGACGCTGCATGTGTCTATGTCAATGCATCAACACGTTTTACGGATGGTTTTGAATTTGGTTTTGGTGCAGAGATTGGTATCAGCACGCAAAAGCTACATGCTAGGGGTCCAATGGGACTATTGGCACTAACAACAACAAAGTACATTATCCTTGGAAATGGTCAGGTACGTCCTTGACAAAGGAATATACTATCTTTTATAATAAGTTGTTAATAAACGATGTCACGCTAGTGACAGGATGGAGGAACATAAAGTGAAATCTTATGGATTGAATGAATTACGTAGAATGTTTCTTGAATTTTTCGAGAGCAAAGATCATCTGTGTATGAAGAGTTTTTCTCTTGTACCACAGAATGATAAAAGTTTATTATTAATAAATGCGGGAATGGCACCTCTGAAGCCTTATTTTACAGGGCAGGAGATTCCACCAAGAAAACGAGTTACGACTTGTCAGAAGTGTATTCGTACAGGCGATATCGAAAATGTTGGTAAGACTGCGCGCCATGGTACGTTTTTTGAAATGCTTGGTAATTTCTCCTTTGGCGATTACTTTAAAACTGAAGCGATTCATTGGTCATGGGAGTTTTTAACAGAGGTACTTGAGATTCCAGCAGACCGTTTATACCCTTCTGTATATCAGGATGATGATGAGGCCTTTGATATCTGGAATAAAGAAATCGGCATTGCCAAAGATCGTATTTTCCGTTTTGGCAAGGAAGATAACTTTTGGGAGCATGGTGCAGGTCCTTGTGGTCCTTGTTCCGAGATTTATTTTGACCGTGGTGAGAAGTATGGCTGCGGAGAACCTGGTTGTACCGTAGGATGTGAATGTGATCGTTATATAGAGATATGGAATAACGTATTTACACAATTCAATAATGATGGTAATGGCAATTATGAAGAATTGGAGAATAAGAATATAGATACGGGAATGGGTCTTGAACGTCTCGCTACTGTGATGCAGGATGTAGATTCGATTTTTGATGTAGACACCATTCAGGCAATCTTGAAAAAAGTTTGCGAACTAGCAGGTGCAACATACCAAACAGATGCCAAAAAAGATGTTTCAATTCGATTAATTACTGATCATATACGTTCTGTAACATTTATGGTTTCTGATGGTATTATCCCATCGAATGAAGGACGTGGCTATGTACTTCGTCGTTTACTACGTCGTGCTGCTCGTCATGGAAGACTTTTGGGCATTCAAGAAAAATTCCTCGCTGAATTAAGTAAAGTTGTTATTCGCGAGTCGAAGGATGGTTATCCAGAGCTTGAAGAGAAGAAAGATTACATTTTGAAATTAATCACGACAGAAGAAGATAACTTTAATAAAACAATTGACCAGGGACTTGCTATTCTTTCTGATATGATGACAGAATTAGAAAAATCAGGACAGAAGATGCTCTCTGGAGAGGATTCCTTTAAGTTATATGACACATATGGTTTCCCAATTGATTTGACGATGGAAATTCTTGAAGAAAAAGGATATACCCTAGACGAAGATGGATATCATAACGCCATGGAGAAACAGCGTCAAACAGCGCGTGATGCACGCGAAGTTACGAACTATATGGGTGCTGATGTGACCGTATATCAGTCAATTGACGCAAGTGTTGAAAGTAAATTTGTTGGTTATGAATCTTTGACACATGAGTCGAAGATTAGTGTTTTGACAACGACTGATTCTCTTGTAGATGAACTGACTGAAGGCACAAAAGGAACCATTATTGTTGATGAGACACCATTCTATGCCACGATGGGTGGACAGTGTGCTGATACTGGTATGATAGAGACCTCAACAGGTAGTTTTGAAGTACAAGATACCATTAAACTTCAGGGCACGAAGATTGGACACGTTGGTGTTATGACGAAAGGTTCTATTCAGAAGAATCAACTAGCTACACTAACAGTAGATGATAAAAGACGTGGTTTGACAGCTAATAACCATAGTGCAACACATTTGATGCAAAAAGCATTACGTATGGTACTTGGTAACCATGTTGAACAGGCAGGTTCTTTGGTGGATCAGGATAAACTTCGTTTTGACTTTACACATTTCTCACCGATGACACCTGAACAGATTGCTCAAGTTGAACAGATTGTAAATGATGAGATTGCACAGGATTTACCTGTTGTGACAAAAGAGATGACATTAGAAGAAGCCAAGAAGACAGGCGCTATGGCACTGTTTGGTGAAAAGTATGGTGATTCCGTACATGTTGTTCAAATGGGTGACTTTAGTTCCGAACTTTGTGGTGGTACACACGTTTCTAACACCGGACATATCAGTTCCTTTAAAATCATTTCAGAAGCTGGTGTTGCGGCTGGTGTTCGTCGAATTGAAGCGCTAACTAGCACTGGATTGATGAAGTATTATAATGATTTAGAGAAGACCGTTAATGAGCTTAGTAAGACACTTAAGACAGAGCCTCATATGTTAATGAATCGTGTGAGTCATTTGCAAGAAGAATTGAAAGAATGCCAGAAGGAAAATGAAAAACTCAAGGCAAAGCTTGCGAAAGAAGCTGCCGGAGACATGACAGCAGAAGCAATTGATGTTGCTGGTATTAAGGTATTAGTTAAAAAATTGACTGATGTTGACATGAATGGTATGCGTGATCTCGGTGATGATGCTAAGAATAAGTTAGGTGAAAGTGTCATTGTATTTGGTGCCGAGAACGGTGGCAAAGCAAATCTAATTGCAATGGCAACCGATGGTGCAATCAAAAAAGGTGCTCATGCAGGCAATCTAATTAAAGAAATTGCAGCACTTGTTGGTGGTGGCGGTGGTGGTCGTCCAAACATGGCTCAAGCAGGTGGTAAGAACCCAGCAGGGCTTGATAATGCGATGGAAAAAGCCATTGAAACCATAAAGAATCAGATAAATTAGAAAAAAGTAGTTGACGATTATGATATTTGTGTTATAAT
>CAZUGH010000074.1:0-6564 GCA_964619785.1 uncultured Lachnospiraceae bacterium
TTTTCTTCATCTTCCAGACAAGCGACAGGTGCTAGGCTTCCTTCTGTCAATCTTAAAATCTCTTCTACCGTGTATTCCGATGGGTCCTTCGCCAAGCGATATCCTCCTTTAGCCCCTCTTGCGCTTCGTAATACGCCTGCCCGTCCTAGTACTCCAATGATCTGTTCCAGATATTTTTCCGATATTGCCTGTCTCTTCGCAATATCTTTTACTTTGACATATTCATCTTTCGGTGACATCGCAAGATCTACCATGACACGCATCGCATAACGTCCTTTTGTTGATATCTTCATTTTATACCTCCATCTAGCTCATCTAGTTTTGCCTCAGGTAGCTCCCTCGCATAACGCAAACAAAGGATAGCACTCGTCTCATGTGCAGCATTATAGAACCACATCTTCGCTTCTTCATAATCTCCCTGATCCATAAAATACTGTCCAAGTTCACAGCACATCTCCGCCGAACCTTCTGACGCAATATCTTTTAGACTCATCTTCAATAGCTGGTGGCTATCGCCTCGAATCCTGGCTGCTCGCGCCACCACGCATGAAGCCTCCTTTATCTCATCTAGACTCCTTTGAGGATCATCTGTCGAACCTTGAAAAAATGGTTCTGCTTCCAAAAAATCTTTGTCCTCACCAGATATATACAATTCCATCGCATACATATGATGAAGTCGTTTTGAAAGCCTGAGCCCCTTACGAATCTGCTTTTGAAATGTTGCAAAATCACGCCCGCTGTGGACCTGCTCAGGCAAATGCATGATTTCAATCTCACTATCATAGATGATTGGGTCAAGTCGCACCATCTCATGGACAGGCTCTGTCCACTGAAACTGTCGCAAGCGTTTATATAGTTTCGGACGGTATTCCTCATCAAAATTATATGCCGTACCAAACTGGAGTTGGTTGCAATACTTCATTTGCACAATCTCAATCTCAGGCAGAATATTTTCCTTGAGTTGCGCGAAGCGAGCTCGGTTTACTTCATCAAGAACCTCGTCCGCATCTGCTACATAGATATAATCCTTCGTTGCATACCGAAAAGACTCGTTACGGGCTGCAGAGAAATCATCCACCCACTTGAAATCATACACCTGATCCGTATAACATTTTGCAATTTCCTTCGTGGAATCCGTAGAACCTGTATCTACGATAATAATCTCATCCATCAGAGAAGCGATACTATCAAGACAACGTGCCAGTATTTTCTCCTCATTCTTCACAATCATACAAAGACTAATCGTAATCAATTGTTTCCTCCCTCTACTGTATCCGACAGTAACTGCTTATCTGAACCTGAAAGTTGCGATAACCATTGTATTCATTGACCGATGGGTAATAGGTGAAGGCAACATCTATGTCACCTTTTCCTTGATACATGTCCTTCAAGCCTTCCATTCCATACTCCTCTTCGATGAACGCCTCAAACTCCTCGGTTCGCCCGAATAGGATAGCATCCATCTTCGTTCCTTGCACATTTTGAACACTCATAACTAATACTTGTCCATCTACACCACGTTTCACTGCTCTTAGAATATGAAAATGCTGCTCTGCAAACATCGGCTTCACATTGCCTTTTCCTAGTGGTTCCATCTCTTCTAATTCCTTCAACAATACGTCTGAAATATAGCCGATTGGCAACGGTATATCGATATTTACCACTGGCATGAAGTCCTCCGATGTAAGTGTACATTGTTGATTCAGGCGTTGTTTCAATTCTTCAAGATTCTTCGCTTCTATGGTCATTCCTGCCGCCATCTTATGTCCGCCAAAACGAAGCATCAAATCCTTGCATTGATAGAGTTCACGAAACATGTCATAAGACTCGATTGAACGCCCTGACCCCTTGAGAGTACCTTCTTCTGTTCGGGTAAATACAATCGTCGGCCGGTGATACTCCTCTTTGATACGACCTGCTATGATGCCCACCAAGCTCTCATGGCATTTTAACAAACACAGAACAATCACCTTGACATCATCGACACCCTCGGCCTCAAGCATTTCCATTGCTAATTCTGTCTCTTGCACTGTCATATCCTTACGCTTATCATTGAGTTGTTTTAACTCCTCTGCTAATAAGGCTGCTTTTGCAGAATCCGTTTCTTCAAGCAAGGAAAATGCCATATCCACCGTCTTAAGGCGTCCGGAAGCATTGAAGCATGGTCCTAAGATAAATCCAATATGATAACCTCGCAGCTTCTTGCCCTCGAGCTGTTGCTCTTTAATTAACTTTTGCAATCCCATATTATCCGTATTTGATAACCGTCTGAGACCTTCCTTCACTAGAATGCGATTTTCATCAACCAAGTCCATCACATCAGCCACAGTAGCTATCGCTACATATTGGATTAATTCGTCCGCCTCGTTCACAGGCAAACCACATTTTTCATAAAGTGCCAGAATTAATTTATAGGCAACACCCGCCCCACACAACCCATCAAATGCATAGGTATCATCTTCGCGTTTTGGATCTACAACCGCATCCGCGGGTGGAAGCTGTTCCTGAATCTCATGATGGTCTGTCACGATAACCGTCATATCGAGAGACTTTGCATAGGCAATCGGTTCGATTGCCGCTACTCCATTGTCGCAGGTGAGAATCAACCTAGCACCCTGTTCATACGCTTCATCAACAATACGTTGATTAATTCCATAGCCCTCCGCCACACGCTCCGGTGTATAGATCTGACACTCAATTCCGAGTTTGGTCAGCCCCTTCTTCAAAATAAATCCAGCAAAAATTCCATCGCAATCAAAATCAGAAGAAATCGCAACCTTCGTTGCTTCCTCACACGCCGTCATAAGAAGTTCCACCGCCACATCCATATCTCGCAGCCCCCATGGCTCATGTAAATCATGGAGACTGCCATGCAGGTACTTGTTCATCTTCTCATTCGTATCGATACCACGGTTCACCAGCAATCTAGCAAGAATCGGTGAGATTCCATTTTCCTTGCCTAACGCATTAAAATCAGCCCGTTTCGCTGCTAAAATCCACTTCTCCTTCTTCATCCGCTTACACTTCCCCCTAAATATTCATATGTCTTTAGTATAACTTTTTTTACCCTACTTTCCAATAGTTTTTCTATGGATTCCTTGATTTTATTTTTCAAATACCCTACAATATGATTAAAAGAAAACAAATGGAGGAAACTATGAAATGGATTAAATTTACGCTTGAGACAACGACAGACGCAGTCGATATCTTGAGCTATGAGTTAGATGCCATCGGCGTTGAGGGCATTGAAATAGAGGATAAGGTTCCTCTCAGTGAAGCAGATAAGAAGCAGATGTTTGTTGATATCTTACCAGACCCTGTAGATAATGATGGAAGTGCCACGATTCATTTTTACATGGAGCCAGAGACTTGCCAGCCAGAAGAAATCATAATGAAAGTAAATCACATTTTCCAAGAAGTCGGAGAATATTGCAATGTTGGAAAAGCTACTGTGGCAGTATCCGAAACCGAGGACAAAGATTGGATTAATAATTGGAAACAGTTCTTTAAGCCATTTCGTGCCGCAGATAATATCGTAATCAAGCCAACTTGGGAAGAGTATACACCTGAGAATTCAGATGACATTCTCATCGAGATTGACCCTGGTATTGCATTTGGCACAGGCTCACACGAGACAACTAAGCTATGCATCCAAGCACTTGATAAATATGTAACTCCTGGTATGCACGTGCTCGATGTTGGATGTGGTAGTGGAATTCTCTCCATCGCCGCAATGAAATTAGGTGCCGACAAGGCAACTGCCATCGACATCGACGAAGTTGCTGTGAAAGTGGCTGCTGAAAATCTAGAGGTGAACCACATCAGTACCGATGATGTCACTCTCTATGCAGGTAACCTAATGGGTGACGAAGAACTTCAGAAGAAAACAGGATTAGGTTGTTATGATATCGTAGTAGCTAATATCCTAGCTGATGTCATCATTCCACTATCCGCAATTACACGACCTCATATGAAAGAAAATGCATTGTTTATTACATCAGGTATTATCAATACCAAGGAAGATGGAGTACGTGAAGCGCTTCTCACTAATGGATTTGAGATACTTGACACAACATATCTGAAAGAATGGGTTTGTTTCATTGCTAAATAAAATTGGCCGTCACGCAAAAAAGGAAGTTGCTCGCGTGGGCAACTTCCTTTTTTATTATTCTATCTTATTTCTTCTTCTTATTCTTACCAAACTTCTTGTCCATAAAGTACCACATTGTACCTGCTAAACATACAGAAGAGTAAGCACCACTGAGAATACCTACAATCAATGGAATTGCAAACTGACGTACCGAATCAACTCCTAAGATTGCTAGCATAAATACCATAACAAATGTTGTCAAGGAAGTATTAATGCTTCGGCTGAGTGTCTGTGTAATACTATCATTTACAACCTCAGCCATATCCTTACGAGAGCTTCCCTTCTTACGGTTCTCACGAACACGGTCGAAGATTACGATGGTTGCATTGATTGAGTAACCTACAATCGTCAACATACAAGCAATAAATGTATTACCAACCTGAATGAAGTGACTAAACACTGCATATACCATCAATACTACGATAACATCATGGAACAATGCCAATACAGAACTTGCTCCAAAGGTCAGATTCTTGAATCGAATCCAGATGTACAACAACATACATACGGCAGCAATCAATACAGCTACAACTGCATCCTGCTTCATCTCGTCACTAACTGTTGCACTAATACTCTCTGTCTCAACTGCATCCTGAGCAACCTTATATGTTGTCTCAAATGCCTGTGACAAAGCTTTCTGCTGGTCAAGTGATAACTCTGTTGTACGGATAATCAGCTTATTCTCATCTGCAACGTCTGAAATCTCAGGTGTTGCATTCACAGTCGTCTTAACTAATGCTTCAACTTCCTGCTTCTTCGCATTGTCAAGCTTTACACTCTGATCAAAGGTAACAGATGTTGATGTTCCACCCTTGAAATCAAGTGAGTAGTTCAATAGCTCGCCAGTCTGTGTTTGATTGTAAACCAATCCACCGATACAAAGTAAAACTAATGCACCAGAGATACATAGATACTTTTTAAAGTTGCCAACAAAATTAATTGTCTTTCTCTCTTTTACAATACCATAGAACTTCACATCATCTAAACCAAGGTTACAGAATGCTTTCAGTATAAACTTCGTTACAATCAACGCAGTGAACATAGATAGTACAATACCAAGTCCAAGTGTCTGAGCAAAGCCCTTAACAGTACCTGAACCCATGAGGTACAGAACAACTGCTGCAATCAAAGTCGTTACGTTACCATCAATGATGGCTGATAATGCTTTATCAAAACCAATCTTAATCGCTGAGTTAACTGTCTTACCAGTTCCCAGTTCTTCCTTAATACGCGTAAATATAATGACGTTCGCATCAACCGCCATACCTACCGACAGTATGATACCTGCGATACCTGGAAGTGTTAATGTAACATCTAATACATTCAATGCAAGCAACATCGCTGCTACATAGAATACCAAAGCAATTGATGAAGCCAAACCTGGAATACGATACCATACAATCATGAAGATAATAACCAGGATAAGTCCAATGATACCAGCAATCAAGCTAGTTCTCAAAGAAGTGATACCAAGTTTTGCACCAACAATATTGTTACGGATATTCTTAAGCTCCAACGGAAGTGCTCCAATACGAAGTGTAGAAGCTAAATCCTCTGCCTCAGAGAACTGTTCATAACCTCCACTGATAACAGCAATTCCATCTGTAATCTCGCTCTGTACAGTTGGTGAAGAAATCGTCTTACCATCATATACGATAGCGATTGGCTGATTAATAAACTCAGCTGTAGCTTTCGCAAATGCTTTTCTACCTTTTGAATTCAGTGTAAGCTTAACAACGTTCTCAGAATTACCTGTTGTCTGATCCTGCTGTGTTGTTGCTTCTGCTGTCTTAATCGCAGAACCACTGATTACTACATTACCATTTGGATCCTTAAACTCAAGAGATCCAGCCTGTCCAAGCTTGTCGAGGACTGCCTGTGGATCATCCACGTCAGGAACATCAATCGTTACACGATTATCACCTTCCTGATATACAGAAGCTTCAGAGCTGTCGTTCTCAACACGTTTTTGCATCTTATAGACGGTATCCTGCATCTCTTGTGCAGTTGGATTCGCCTTTGTCGCTTCATATGTAACACTTACACCGCCGGCCAAATCAAGACCAAGACGAATGTTCTTTGCACTACCACGATGTGCGCCGCCAATACCTACGTATGCAACACCACCGAAAAGTGCAATAACAAGTATCACCAAAAGTATATGCAAAGTGCCTTTTGTTTTGTTATTCATTTTTCTCTTCTCCTTTTTTAGAAAATGTACCATAGAATTATAGCACAGTTGCCTTATTTCTTCAAGGCTTCCCACCTATTTATTACATCTTATTTATTCATGTAACGTATAAGAATCTGAACCATGTCCTTTTTCTCAAAAGACTTGGACATATGTGCATTCATTCCACTCTCAATCGACCGATTAACGTCCTCCGCAAAAGCATTTGCCGTCATAGCAACAA
>CAZUGH010000074.1:6664-8831 GCA_964619785.1 uncultured Lachnospiraceae bacterium
CAATCTCACTTTCAATCTCAAGCACGCCATCCATTTTCTTAATCAACTCACTTGTAATATAGAGGCCGAGTCCCGTTCCCTTTTTATTGGAATCTTCACCTTGAACAAATGGCTCAAGGACATGATCTACAAGTTCCTGGCTCATACCCATACCTGTATCTTCTATCACGTAGACAAGTCGTACCTTATCATCCGCTTCGGGGTAAGACAAAAGCTCTAGCCAAATCTGTCCACCCGGCTCAGTCTACTTAACGGAATATCATAGCCTGTAACCATGTTGTTGTACCCCTTTTCAAATCTTCCACCACGATTCCAGCATGCCACACGAATCGTCGTTTTCGCTTCTACATGCTGCTCCTCATACGTAAAAAGAATTGTTATGGAAAACAGAATCATAATAACGCTTCTGTATACAAACCTTTTCATCTGCTTCATCCCCTTGTATGCAATCCAAAGATTTACACCTACAGGATTATTTTACCACAATTTTGCAAAATAGACCAACAAAAAAGGATGCATGAGCAATTCTCACACATCCTTCGGTTTACTATAAAAATCGATTTATTTGAAATATCTGTTCAACAGACCTTCAAATGCCTTACCATGACGAGCTTCATCCTTAGCCATCTCATGAACAGTATCGTGAATTGCGTCGAGGTCAGCTGCTTTTGCACGCTTAGCAAGGTCAAACTTACCAGCTGTAGCGCCGTTCTCAGCATCTACTCTCATCTGAAGATTCTTCTGTGTCGAATCTGTCACAACTTCTCCTAACAGTTCAGCAAACTTAGCTGCATGCTCTGCTTCTTCGTAAGCTGCCTTCTCATAATACATTCCTACTTCTGGATAGCCTTCTCTATGTGCTACACGAGCCATAGCAAGATACATACCAACTTCTGAACACTCACCTTCAAAGTTCGCACGAAGGTCTGCTACGATATCCTCGCTAACGCCTTTAGCAACTCCTACAACATGCTCTGCTGCCCACTGCTTCTCACCTTCCTGCTTTGTGAACTTACTTGCTGGTGCCTTACAAATTGGGCACTGCTCTGGTGCTGAATCTCCTTCGTGAACGTAACCACATACCTGACATACATATTTAGCCATAATCATTTCCTCCAATTCTTTCCGCCTTCTAGGCAATCTTTGTCTTATTTACAGTTTGGACATTTTCCATAAAAATATGCTTTATGCCCTTCAATTGTGCCACCAAAATTCTTAGCAGCCATCTGATCCAGCTGGTCTAAGCCATCAAGTTCTAAGTCTAGAACCCGGCCACACTGGCTACATATAAAGTGATAATGTGGATCCGGATTCCCATCAAAGTGGTCAAATCCATCATCACACGTTACCTTCATCGCTTGTCCACACTCCGTCAGGAGATTGAGATTGCGATATACAGTTCCTAGACTAATCTTCGGATACTGCTTCCCTACATGCTCATATACAACATCCGCTGTCGGATGTTCCTTCGTGGAGTGAAGATATGAGAGGATGGCTTCTCTTTGGCGACTGTATTTCAGTCCTGCCATGGTATCACTCCTTTTAATAATAATAATCATTACTGATGTATGAGTTAATTATAGCAATCATTCCTATCTTTGTCAACACCTTTTTGAGAAAAATTATGAATTAATTTCAAATGCCTCACAACGTCAAAGAAGCCGTGCTTTCACACGGCTTCCTCTCATATCTATCTACTTCTTATTACACAGCAAACTATCGTAAGATGGATTAAATGCATAATAATTCTTCGAATTCAATTCGTCATTTACCAGTCTCAGGCTCTCACCAAAACGCTGGTAATGCACAATCTCTCTTTCCCTAAGGAAGCGAATCGGGTCCGCCACATCATGGTCCTTAACTAGGCGAAGTATATTGTCGTAGGTAGTTCTTGCCTTTTGCTCAGCCGCTAAATCCTCATGCAAATCCGTAATCGGATCTCCTTTTGACTGAATCGTTGTTGCCTGCCAAGGAATACCCGCTGCTGCCTGAGGCCAAATTCCCAGCGTATGGTCAACATAATAATCCGCGAAGCCACCTGCTTGAATCTCCTCTGGCGTGAGGTTACGTGTCAATTGGTGAACAATCGCACATATCATCTCGGCATGTGCCATCTCTTCTGTACCTATAGATGATACGAAATCACCCCAATGGGTACTAATACACC
>CAZUGH010000075.1:0-8197 GCA_964619785.1 uncultured Lachnospiraceae bacterium
TCTATTTATTTTTTAATGATTAAAAATTTTCAACATCATAAACTATAAATAAATTATATCATATTGTTTTATTTAACGCAATAAAAAAGAAAACCACAGATTCGTAGCTTTTTCGGCTATGAATCTATGGTCCTATTTTCTTTTAGCTTACTTTTACCTTGAATGTTTTTTTTCGATTCTCATACTTAACCGTAATCGTAACAGCTTTTTTTCTCTTACGAAGTGCTGTCACCTTACCCGACTTGCTCACCTTCACATATTTCTTAGCCGAAGAACTATAAGTTGCTTTCTTTTTCTTTGGTTTTGTAATGGCATTGATCTTGAAAGATTTCTTCCTTTTGAGCTTCACAACCGTCTTCGTTGTAAGCTTCTTCTTACCCTTTTTCACTGTTAAGGAGGTCTTCTTCAATGACAAATATGCCAACTTCATTTTCTCATACGCCGTCTTGTACTTTGTCTTCGAAATACGCAGCTTCGTCACTGTTGTCTTGTCTAGTAGCGTCGAAAAGCCCTGTTTTAAAAGATTTCGTCCAAAACTTGGATTCTTGTATGCTGTATTGGCATTAGAATAATAAGTGAGTGGGTCATTGGCCGCGCCATTACGACTCACTAGCCTGGAATATCCTGAATCTGTAGCGGTCAGACGAAGGGTTGATTTCATTTTCTTAAGCGCACTTGCGAGTTTATTGTATGAAGACTTGGTATAAGTAGTCTTCTTCACCTTGCTATAGCTCGTTAATTCTGCTAGTACATCCTGCTTCGCCTGTGTCTTCGTAATCGTGTAATCATTGCCATATGCTTTTCCATCTATATCATATATTTTAACCGTCAAGCTATCGCCTGTGAAATTCAATGTAGAAAATGTCTGCTTCTGCGTGTTAGAGCGTTCTGCTACATAGTACTGCTTCTCGGCTGCTAGTCCATAGAACTTACTACCAGATGCAGAACCTATCGCTAGATACGTAGTTCCTGACGGATTCACCGCACCTGCCGCACCATAGTTGATAGCCGTTCCATCTAACATGGAATAGGATCTCGCATAAGAATGATCATGTCCCCCCAATACGAGGTCAACTTTATACTCATCCATCAGCGGTGCGAACAAAATCCGTAGATTCGCAGCACTTCCGTTCGAATGCAATACGCCTGAGCCATAGATGTCGTGATGCATCATAACCACGCGCCATTTAGCTGTTGGATAAGATGACACGGCTTGCGCCATAGCTTTCTTGTGACTTGCCATATTCCTACTATTACTGTTGAGGACAATAAATAGACAATTCCCATACTGATAGTAGTAATCGGAGCCTGCATTGGTCTTGCCATATCCACTCGTATCGTTAGGCAAATTGTAGTGGTATTTGAAATCCACTCCCTTACTCTCATGATTACCGATAGCTGGTGCAAATGGGATAGAACGAAGAGTACTAGGATACGTCAATCCTGCATACTCGCTTTCACGAATTCCCTTGGTATCTGCAGTCTCTGCCTTAAAGTTAATCTGATCGCCTACTGACATGAGAAAGCTGGCATTCGGTGCCACCGATATCGCTTTATCCAAAAGCTTACTCCAGCTATATGTGTCTGCTGGGATATTGGCGTCATTTTTCGTGCCCTCTCCCTCTGTTCCAGATGCTCCAATCTGTGGATCACCTACAACGATTGCTTGGAAATCACCATTCCCCGTTGTTCGAAACGAGTAAATCTGCGTCGACTCTCCTGAATAGGAATAATAATACCTTGTATTTGGCATGAGTTTCGTTACTGTCACCTGGTTACAAGCTTTGTAAGTAGTCTTCCAATTCTTCTGGCTGATTGCCTTGACCACTGGCTGATAGTTCACAGCTCCATTCAACTTGGCATCCGTAGATACCTTGAGCCACTGATTCTTGCCAGTCTCACTATACCATGCAAAGTTCATCTGACTACTATCAGCACCCGGTGTGAGCATCACATGTGTTGAATTCGAAGATGTCTGTTCATTCCAATTTGACTTCTTCCATGACTTGTAAGCATCTGTCTTCGCCACTTCCATGGACAAGGAATATTCCGATGCAACAGCCACTTCGCCATATGCCAGTGAATTCACTACGTTCGTTGTTGTTAATAAGGTGGCAATCAAAAAGAGTGCCACAAATCGCATACATTTTCCTTTCATATATTTCCTCATTTCGTTGTAATGTGATTGATATTCTTAATCACGATAGATATCGTCCCATCGGGATTCGTGATAAATTCTACATTTTTCGTATCATTGTACTGCTCCATAGGAATATTAATCTCAATTCCTGTATCTGTTGTAATAAACTGCTTCTGGAATTTCTTCGTTGTCGCTTCGCTCTGTGGCGCAATCTCTTCCTTTGCCATATGATATTTTTCCAGTTTCTCAGTGAATTCCTCCTTCACTTCTGGGATGCTACCATAGATCTTCTCGCCAATCGCTTCCACATTGATGGTCCCCGTCTGTGCAATCTCATTCTGAATAACACTTTTAGCCTCTAGCTTTTTATCAAATTCTTCTTCAAAATATTTCTTATTAATCTGGTCCACCGCTCTTGTTACGATGTTCATCTTCGTCTTCTGCGACATGCGCGCATGACACTTTAAGAAAAGCTCCGACAGGTAATTCGTCTTCACACCATTTACCTCATACTTTTTCTCTACAATCTGTACCGTAAAATCCTCCAGATTAATAAGCACTGCTTCCGATAGCCGTGCACTAGCAGATGGCAAGGTCGCAGTCTGCTTTATGATGTCGTTATAATTATTCCCTTCTTCATCATTGCCAGTCATGTGAACGAAGGATTCCTTATAGTTAAGTTTTAACAGTGCGAGGTGACGCTGACTGCTCACCTGATATGTAACAACAAGAAAATCTGCCGCTGGTATATCCAGATTCTGATTCATAATCGTATACAGGTGCTTCGCAATCTCCTGACTCACTTGAACCATATTCTCTTCGTCAAAATTTTGAAGCAAGTTGTATATCACCATCTCTTCTGGCTCTATCTCAGTATCAAATACACAATTCTTGAGTTCGTCTCCAGCTGCAATCCGGTAAATATGTCCTCTTATCAAATCACTAAGGTCTGGTCCCATCTCTAAAACGTGTTCCGAGAGAACAGGCATCCCTACTGTAGAATCCAATATGTGTATTATGGCATTTCTTATAATAATCTCATCCTTTGTCACAACTATGACCTCCTGTTATTTACTGATAAATACATAATTATCCAGAATCGTTACGGCTATCAACCAAACGATTGTGATGATTGAAATCACAAGTGCTGCAATTGCAATTCCTCTGCCCACTCTTCGCGTCCCAGTCAATCTCTTCTTAGCAATGATACTTAGTACAATTCCGATAACAGAGACAATTGCATACCTGTTATACAAAATTGAAATCAATGCAACAACCATCGCAATGGATGCTAGCAAATCGATTCTTTGCGGGACGAAAGCACCGCAGTTCGGGCAGTTCTTCATTTCCCCTTCAATTCTTTCTCCACATTCTCTACATTTCATGGTGCATCGTCCTCCTTGTTACGTTAGTCTAATTGTAATTCCACATTTCTTGACTTATCAATGGATTGTAGGCCGTTTGGCAAAACCACTTTTTGTGGGCCACATTCACCATTCGGATCGAGCTCTAGATGTCCCATTATCTTTTTTACTGTATTAGGGACAACCAAGTCTCCTTTAAAAGATGAGGCATAATACAGAACCGTTCCATCCTTGCTAAATAACCAGCCTTTGCTATTACTCTTGAAATACGGGTTGTTTTTATCCACTTCCACGCCACCTGCATACGGATTATCTCCATAGGAAAGAAAACAATAACCAATTTTCTTTACCGAAGCTGGAATATGTATCCTGCGTTTACTCCACTCTACAGAAATACAGCCGTCGCCAATTTCTTCTAATCCCTCTGGTAAAACCACTTCGTCATAGTCCTCCTCATCGGTATACCACCAATTTCCCAGTGCTTCCTTTCCTAGGGCTTTCACTGTCGATGGTAATTTAGCATGTGTCCCACTGAGGGCCGCTTCGCCAACAACTTTGAGACCTTCATTCAATTTTAATTTTAAAGTCAATGACCACTCTTGGAAAAATGCTTTTTTTTGCAATGTTCGCACACTACTTGGCAATGTAATCTTGACGGTTTCCTCTCCGCGCCGGTCTCTGACTGCACAATTAAAAAATGACTTTCTTTCAATAATCTTACGACCTTCTTCAAATGTAATAACACAATTCCGAAGATTTTTGAAAGAATATGGTTCAAGATAGAGTTTCTTAGGAATTGTCATGTTGATTTTTTCTAAGCCCTTGGTATTCTTTGCGCAAAATGCATCCTTCGCAACTGCAATCGCATCTTTCGGAAATACAATATTCTTTGTTCCTGATTTCTTCCCGTTATACTTCATAATACGGCAGCCACTCATAAGAAAATCGCCATCTTTGTATTTTTCTGTAGCTTTTTGTTTACTCTCATAATAGCAGCCAAATCTTTTTACAACACCCATATCATTAAATACAAATTCAATCTGATAATTTCCGCGATAAGCATATGTGACATAAGTATAGTTTTCTTTACTCTCAACTTGCAAAGGTTTACCCAGTGTCTGATCACATTCCGCTCTTGTAGATAAGAAGCCAACTCCCTCGATTGTATAATTAAAATAATCAAGTTTTCTCGTGTAAATACTGGCAGGATCCACAAAGCAATAGGCAACCGCATTTTTCTCACGCTGTTTTCCCAGTTGCATATATGGCCTTGACACTTTATAGACGGCATTCTGTGTCTTTTTAAAGTTATCCAATCCACTTTCCATCTGATATATTTCTTTGACAACCGTTTTCGTTCTTTTATTCAAGGTCGCATCAACCGTATTATCTCCGAAATCAACATTACCCGCATCAACTTTAATGTGTATTTTCGTACCATTAAATTGAATTGTTCCTTTATACTGTCCATCTTTTTTTGTACGATAACAAGGATAGTTTTTATCCTTAATATAATCATAACGAAATTCATACGTGTTATTGCCAATTGCATCGGCTGTAAACAATTCTGCATTTACACCAAGTATAGAATCGCATTGAAACCAGACTTTGTCCTTACTTACACGATAGATATTGAAGCCACGATAGCCATTTTCCTCTGTAAAATAGTAAGCGCCCTCGTAGTTCTCTAAATCTGCTTTTTTAATAATTTCACTCTTTTTCACAGGTTCCTTCGATATCGCCGCATCACTAACAACACTCATTGAGGTTGTTGTGGCATCCTGCGCGGTTGCTACGTTTGGTGCTGATGCATCCGAAGCAACACCTTTATTTCCCGTATCTTTTGTACCACAACCTGCCAATAAAGTGAGCAATCCCAAAGCGACAAGCCCCAATTTCCATGTATTCATATACCCTCTCCTATCATGTACCTATTTTCTTTATATTATACTAGTTCGCTATTTGTAAGTCAAAGAATACATTGCAAAAGAAAAGCACCAGTCCTCCGATTCGAAGTCTGGTGCCAAGGGCAAATTTATCGAGTTATTAGTGCATGGCATAAAATACAAACGAACATACTAGTGTTATGTATGCTAATACAATATATCCTTCTTTTTCCATGACAGACACCTTCCTTTCAGCGTTTGATTGTCTCTACACGTATATCATACGAGTATGAAATCAAATCCAAATGAAGGTTTGGTAAAATTCAGGTAATTTATCTACAAATTCGCGTGAGATACACCACAAAAAATGCCACCCCGATTATAATCATGACAAATTCGAATATCCGCTTTGGCATTCGTGGCTTAATCACAAATGCAATTCCAAGTATCGGTATAGTCCAAAATAGTGGATGATAGGAAAATGCACCTCTCACATTTAATCTCAACAACTCAACCCAGGCTCGCGTCATCCCACATGTTGGACATGGAATGCCTGTTACATAACGAATTGGACAGCCTATTCCCGTTACATGCAAGATGATGCAAAGTATTGCGATGCCAATGATAATCTCAACTGCATCTCGTATTCGTTCTTTCAACTTGATACCCTTCCTCTTCTAGCACTTGCAAAGCCCTCTCAAAATTTCATTCTTTTACCCTAGTATATCACAATGTTTGGGCTTGTGCCAAGTTGGTTGAAATGGTACAATCATGAGTAAGAATTCAAGTAGTATACGGTAGATAAAACAATTATGAATATAATATATTATGTAGAACTCAATCTCGTTTGCATTATTATTCTAATGATGTTTCGGGGACTTGCTAACAATCGTTTACAACAGTTATCTCAGTCAGGCAGGTCGTTTGATCTTTTAATTTGGTTTACTGTTATCCTATGTTTTGCAGATATGGTTGCCGGAATATGTAGAGGGCAATTATTTCAAGGGGCAAGAATCTTGATTGAAATAAGTAATTTGCTATATTTTGAGGCATTAGTTGTGATTGGATATCTATGGGTTCGGTACGTTTACATATCGGTTAACAACACCACTTATTTTAGTATGAAAAGTATCTTTTTATTAAGAGCTCCTTTGATTATTTTTACTATAATCGTAATTATTAATCCCTTTACCGATTTTCTGTTTTCTATTAATGAAGCCAATTTTTATATGCGTGGTCAGGGAGTCATTGTTCACTGGATTATTACATGGTCTTATTTCTTAATCGCCACAATCATGGTTGCTTACTCGTTGATTATTGAGAAAAATCGTTTGAAACGACAAGCCATGATTCCTTTATTGAGTTTTTTTATCGCACCACTCATTGCAAGCCTGATTCAGATGTTTTTCTACGGTGTTTCATCAACACAAGTCGGGATTACAATTGCTATTGTTATGATTTATCTATACAATCAAAACAGCCAAATCCTAACGGACCGCTTAACTGGAATTAACAATCGTCGTGGTTTAGACAACTTCTTAAATGATTACCTGGGACGATCTAACAATCAATTACTTACACTTGTTATGATTGACATCAATGATTTTAAACAGGTTAACGACCAATACGGACACAAGGCCGGTGATTCTCTGTTACAGAGAACAGCTTATGCGCTAAAAGAGGCATGTAAAGAGGTATCGAGAAGTCCTTTTATATGCCGTTACGGTGGAGATGAGTTTGTCATTGCTTTGGTAAATGAATCCAATCTAGATATTGAACAATGTTTAAAAACAAGTATTAATAAAGCTTCTCTTACCATTGTTGATTATAAACTTTCAATTGGTGTTGGTGTGGCTGCGGGTGTCTGTACAACACAAAGCGAAATTGATTCCCTGCTTTCTTTAGCAGATGAAAGAATGTATGCAGATAAAAAGGAATTAAAAAAATCCAAAAGATAACTGAAAAGGTGATTTAATGATGCTACTACTATTTATTATTTATGTTGCTTTTATTGGGTTGGGATTACCTGATTCTCTTTTTGGTACTGCATGGCCTGCTATCTATTCAGACCTTCAGTTACCATTTTCTTATGGAAGTTTTGTCACTACATTGGTTTATCTTGGAACCATGATTTCTTCCATGATGAGTGCAAAACTAATCAATCGATTTGGCACTGGAAGAGTTACGGCTGTATCGACTTTATTGACGGCTGTTGCGATGATTGGCTATTCACTATCCCCAAATTACGTATTTATTTTACTATGTGCAATTCCTCTAGGTCTCGGTGCTGGCTCGATTGACACTGCACTGAATAACTATGTTGCTATTCACTACAGTGCAGGACATATGAATTTTCTGCATTGCTTTTATGGAATCGGAATCACGATAAGTCCTATTATACTTGCCAAAACTATGACAACGTCATCTGGTTGGCGAAAGGGCTATGTTATTGCATTTGCGATTCAACTCGTCATCGCAATTTTACTTTTCCTTGCCTTGCCTCTATGGAAAAAGAATAGCGAAAGTGACGATGACCAAGAGCCACAAGTGCTCGAATTATCGCTAAAGGAAATCGTGCATACACCCGGAATTAAGCTTATGTGGTTACTCTTCATTGCAACATGCTCAATCGAGTGCACCTGTGGGTCTTGGGGCGGAACTTATCTGGCGGAAGCCTTCAAAATGAGCCCTGATACAGCAGCACAGAATATTCTCTTTTATTACACAGGCGTTGCTATCGGTCGATTCGCAGCAGGCGTTTGCTCTAAATGGTTGAAAGTTCAACGAATTATCATCATCGGAATTGG
>CAZUGH010000076.1:0-8094 GCA_964619785.1 uncultured Lachnospiraceae bacterium
GGCAGCCGCTTATGTTCATGATATTGGTATACGGGCAGCAGAAGAGAAATGCGGTAAAAGTAATGGGAAACTTCAAGAGCAGGAAGGACCGGCATTGGCGGAAGAGCTTCTAGCAAAGGTTAGATTTTCCCAGAAAATCATTGACCGCGTCAGCTATCTGGTGGGACACCATCACACCTATTCGGATATACAAGGACTTGACTATCAGATTCTTGTAGAGGCTGATTTCTTAGTAAATCTGTACGAGGATGAATCGAATATTAGCACGATTCAATCTGTATACGAGAAAATTTTTCGTACGGAGACAGGTAAAGAAATTTGTCGGAAAATGTATCAAATTTAAAATTAAGCTACCATATTTGTTCACCATGGTGTAAAATGGAAATATCATTTTATAAAGGGAGGACTTATATGGTAGCTTTATTCGTTGTACTAGCCATTATCGTTGTGCTAGTGATTGTAGTAGTAAGCTGTTACAATAAGTTGGTTCGACAGAGAATTGTGACAGAGGAAGCCTTTTCCACGATGGATGTTTACTTGAAGAAGAGATTTGACCTGATACCGAACCTCGTTGAGACGGTGAAGGGTTATGCAGCACATGAGAAAGAGACATTAGCAGGTATCGTAGAGTTACGTAGCAAGGATTATTCTGCGATGTCCGCAGATGAGAAGATTCAGGGAAGCAGACTGATTAGTCGTGCCATTCCAAAGATTATGGCACTCGCAGAGGCTTATCCAGATCTGAAGGCAAATGCAAACTTTGGGCAGTTGATGGGACAGTTAGAGGCTGTTGAAGAAGATATCGCCAACTCGAGAAAGTACTATAATGGTGCTGTGAAGCAGTACAATGTCACAGTGCAGAGCATTCCAACCAATATCATCGCTGGCATGTTTGGATTTACAACCAAGAAGATGTATGAGGTGGATGACCAAGCCCAAAGGGAGAATGTGAAGGTGGAATTTTAATTGAAAAAACGTAGATGGATTCTCCTCGGACTCCTGTCACTGCTTTTTCTATTCACATGTCAGTTAACACCTACGACAGCAGAGGCCGCAGGATATTATGATTATGAGATTCAAAGTTATGATGTGAACATAACAGTTACCAAGGAAAATGTATTGCATATCACGGAGAATTTGAGTGTGTTTTTCAATACCTCGAAACATGGAATTTATCGCAGAATCCCCTTGAAAAATGAGGTTACACGATTAGATGGAAGCGAAAGCACCGTTCGCGCCACCGTGAAGAATTGCGAGTCGAATGAGAAGTTTAGCAGAGAGTACGACAGTGGAGATTGTGTATTGAAGCTAGGCGATGAGGACATCACACTGACCGGACAAAAGGATTATGTAATCTCATATGATTATGTGATGGGAAATGATGTTCTTGATGACGCAGATGAGTTTTATTTTAACTTGATTGGAACGGGTTGGAAGGACACGCAGATTAGCAATGTGACCTTCACAATTACGATGCCGGAAGAGTTTGACGAGAGTAAGCTTGGATTTTCTCATGGATATAGTGGCTCGACAGATACGGATGATATCTATTATTCCATTACAGGTAATACAATCACAGGTTATATGGATTCAGATTATACACTACAGCCTACGGAAGCGCTTACGGTTCGTCTTGAACTTCCGGATGGATACTTTTATGTACGCAAGCCTAATTATGCATTATATGTTGTTAGTTTTGCCATTCCATTGATTTGTGTGATTCTTGCAGGGTTGATGTGGTTCATGGTGGGCCGTGATGAGACGGTTGTTGAAACTGTTGAATTTACACCACCGGAGAATCGGAATAGCGCAGAGGTTGCATTTGCCCTGAAGGGTAGTGTGGATTCGAAGGATATTATAAGTCTCATTGTTTATCTTGCTAATAAAGGCTATCTGACGATTGAAGAAACGGAGTCAGATGGACTGTTTCATAACAAACCAGGATTTCGTCTGAATATGGGAAGACCATATGATGGCAATGTTGAGGAAGAGCGTATTTTCCTATCTGGTCTGTTTATGGGTAGAACGTCTGTCACAAAGTCGGATTTAGAGGATAAGTTCTATAAGACGATTCAGACGATTACAACCAAGATGAATGCAAAAGAGAATAAGGAATTTTTATTCGAGAAGAATTCGATTAATAAGACTGGAATACTAGTTTTGATGATATTAGTCAGTTTTGCAGCTATTATTTTACCTCCGATGTATGCCCTTGTAGGTGGATTTGACGGCGGTATGTTGGTTGGCTTTATATTCCCATTAGTTGCGGTATGTATGATAGCACTATTCGCCGTTCAGAAGATGAATTGGTTTGCTCGGATATTTATCGTGATATGGGGACTTGGCTTTGGCGGTGTGCCATTTATAACGATGTTATGGCCATCCATTGGTCAGGATCCAATCTTCATAATTGCTTTTCTTGTGGGTATACTATGTGCGGGCGGAATCGTATTCTTTGCGACGATTATGTCTCGTAGAACTGCCTATGGAAGAGAAATTCTAGGCAGAGTACGTGGCTTCAAGAATTTCTTGTTATTAGCCGAGAAAGACCGCTTGGAGGCATTGGTTGAGACGAATCCAAACTATTTTTATGATATTTTGCCATATGCGTATGTGTTTGATATTTCGGACAAATGGATGAAGAAATTTGAATCAATCGCGCTCGAATCACCGGATTGGTATTATGGACCACATGGCAATACTATGTTTAATATGATGGCATTTAACAGTTTCATGAATTCTACGATGAGTTCTGCAACTAGCTCAATGACTTCATCACCAAGTTCAAGTGGAGGTGGAAGTTCAGGAGGCGGAAGCGGCGGCGGAGGCGGCGGAAGCTGGTAAATGCGTGAGAAAGAGGGATGGGCATTGAGGTTACGAATTGCATGTAACGAGATCGATTTTGAGTGGATTGGAGAACAGCTCAAGTTAAAAGGAGCGAATGCCGGCACGGATTTATTGAATCGTATGATTGGTGGTGTCGTGAAAGCGATGACACCAGAACGACTTGTCTTTAGTTATCTCAAGCTCAACCCAGACTTTATCAAGAAGGAACTTGAAAAAGTATTGAATCAATACGGAATTCGAGCAAGTCTTGGTAATGTAGAATGTAAGAAAATTGAAGAAACATATTACCTGTACGCAGAGATTTATTGGGTTGACTGGGAATCTCTCTTAGAGGCAGGCACATTACAATTAGGGAGAGTACCTGAGCAAATGGGGGTACGCTCCCTTGTTGCGTTGTTACATGTCCTTGTGCAGCCATTTTCCCATATGCTAGACGACCATAAGTTGGTCGAGGCAATGGTGGGAGCAGTACTGCGTGAGCAAAATGATGTCGTTCGTTGTCTCGAGTCGATGTTGACGATGGAAGGAAAATGTCGCGTGCGGATTCAATCAATCCAAGCCACTTTTCCACATTCTGAGCAGTAACCCTTGAGATTTGAGGGTAAATATGATACGATTTGTTTAATAAAATTACTATATAAGGAGCTATGAATGTTATGAGAGGACCAGCAGCACCGAAGGATCCGGTTGAGAAGAGACCGTGTTTATATGTTATTTTGGATAAGACTATCTCAGGTAATTGTGGAGATGATGGCAAGTGCCGAGATTACGTTTTTTTAGAAGGAAGATTATCGGGACAGATTAAGTTCACTTCAGGAGATATTGATGAAGATATCTTGAAGATGGTAGAAAATGTTCCGGATTTTCGCAAGCTTGTACATAGTGTGGGCGTATCACTGAAAGCAGATGAGAAAGAGTTAGAGTCTCAGGAAGTAATATTCCAGCTTCAGTGTTATGGAAAGTCAGATAAGTACGGAACAGGAACTGTCATGGAGATGGCTTTGCCATGTGATGGTATGGAAATGGTTCTTCCGATTGATGCTTATCCGGAGAATCCAGAGGACACGATTGTAGGTTCTTTTAATTTTGAATTTCCAGAAGAGAATCAGAATATGAAGCTTACGGTGAAGTTTTATCTGAATGATGGTTATAATGTACCAGAGATTCAGGTTGACCCACCTGTACAGTTTGATTCAGAGGATTATCGAGAGATGATTGCACGCGCTGTTGTTTCAACAGGTAACAACTATCGTCTCAAGAAAGCGATTGAACGTGTGAAGGCCGGAGAAGAAGTTACATTTGCTTATATCGGTGGTTCGATTACACAAGGTGCTGGCGGCAAGCCAATTAATACGAAGTGTTATGCGAGACTATCTTTTGATGCTTTTTGCGATATGTTTTCCCCATGTGGTGGTGAAAATGTCCACTATGTGAAGGCCGGAGTGGGTGGCACACCATCTGAATTTGGTATGGTGCGTTATGACCGCGATGTGTTACAGGATGGGGAAATTACACCTGATATTGTTATGATAGAATTTGCTGTCAATGATGAAGGCGATGAGACAGAGGGTGTTTGTTTTGAGAGCTTGGTGAAGAAGATTCTTCAGGCAGAGAATAAGCCAGCTGTTATTCTGAATTTTGCAGTATTTATGAGTGACTGGAATCTGCAGGACCGATTACAGCCAATTGGTGAACGTTATGAGCTTCCGATGGTTAGTGTTAAAGATGCGGTTACACCACAGTTTGATGTGAATAATGTAATTACCAAGAGACAATTTTTCTATGATATCTTCCACCCAACGAATGATGGGCATCATATCATGTCAGATTGTATTGTTGAATTGTTTAAGAGTGTTGACAAGGAAGAGATGTCAACAAACGATATTACACTTGCTAAAGAGCCTGTCTATGGAACTCAGTTTGCTGATATCGTGCGCTTTGACCGTAAGGATGCGGAACGATATGCAGAAGTGACAATGGATGGTTTTGAAGATACCGACTCAGAGATTCAGAAGGTTGAGATGAATATGGATCTTCATGCAACGCCAGAATTTCCTGACAATTGGATGAAGAGTAGAGCAGAGAACGGAACATTTTCCATGAACATTACCTGCCGCAATCTAGTAGGTGTTCTGAAGGATTCCGGAGATCCTGCTTTTGGCGTTTGTGATATTTTTGTCGATGGTAACTTAGCCAAGAGCATTGACCCATTGAAAAATGGCTGGAATCATTGCAATGCGCAGATTATTATTGACGAAACCCAATCCGCACCGCATCAGGTAGTTTTCAAGATGCATCCAGGAGATGAAGCAAAGAAATTCACGATTCTCGGGTTTGGAGTGACAAGATAACATGAAGAGATTACTATGTATGATACTTATCGTATGTTGTCTTCTACCAGGGGCACCTGTCGATGCAGCAGCACCATCTGTGAAGGCGCATGCGTATGTGTTGTATGATTCAACCAATGACACAATTCTTGCTTCGAGCAAGAAGAATAGGACGATATATCCAGCGAGCACGACCAAGCTTATGACGGCGATTTTGATTATCGAAAATATGGACTTGAATCGTCAGATTACTTATACCAAGAAGATGCAACGTAATATACCAGCCGGCTGCAGTGGGGTTTATCTGAAAGTTGGCGAACGCTACTCAGTGAAGCAATATCTGAATATGCTATTATTGCAAAGCGATGTTCACTCCGCGATAGCACTAGCTATGACGATGAGTGGAAGTGTGAAAGGGTTTGCGGCGAAGATGAACGAGAAGGCCGCAGCACTTGGCATGACGAAGACAAGCTTTGACAATCCCATTGGCCTCGATAAGGGAAATGGATTCAATAACCTGTATACGACAGCCGCTGATTTTCTTAAGTTAAGTAAATATGTTATGTCCAATCGTATTGTGAGAAATATTGTTGCGAAGAAACGGTATTATGTTCATGAGAAGACGAAGGGGCGTACATTCAAGATTAAAAATACAAACTTATTTTACTACAATATGAAATATAATAAGGATTTGTATCAAATCATCGGTACGAAGACAGGAACGACCAAGGCAGCAGGACATGTTCTGATTGCTACGGCGGTAAATGCTCAAGGCAGAGAAGTGATATGCGAGTTCTTTGGCAAAAGTACGGTTACAAAAATGTATAAGGATATTCGCAAGCTGTTTAATTATGCATATCAGGCATAAGAAATCCCCCCAGACAGCAAGTGGTTACAGCCTGAGGGGAAAGGGGAGGATAAGTATTTCACTTTTCATTGGTGAACAATTATAGTATCACCGCATTTTGAGGAATTATACAAAGTCTTTGCATTTTCTTCTCCAGTATGATATATTTTCTATGTTAAAAAGCTTTTATCAGGAAAGGATTGAGAACATGGCACTTTTACAGGATTGGCGTGACTATGCGTATAGCCAGGAGATGTCACAGGGCGAGAAAGCTCAGGCATTTTGGGCAAATTATTTTGAATTAGAAAAAGGAATTTATGAGCAGCTACTCACAAACCCAGACACTGTAGTTGAGGGAACAGTCGAGGAGTTAGCGAAGAAATATGATGTAGCATTATCCATGATGGTTGGGTTCTTAGATGGAATTAATGATAGTTTGAAAACTCCAAATCCAATTGAAGAGATGGACAAGGATACGAAAGTTTCTCTTGATTTTGACAATGAGAAACTATACTACAACATGGTAGGCGCCAAGGCAGACTGGCTCTACGAACTTCCACAGTGGGATGCAATACTTACCAAGGAACGCAAAAAAGAACTGTACCTAGAGCAGAAAAAGTCAGGTACCATTCATAATGAGAATAAAAAAGTTGGTCGTAATGACCCATGTCCATGCGGAAGCGGTAAGAAATACAAACAGTGTTGTGGACGATAACCAACCAATCAAAATACAGCGGCAAAGCCGCTGTATTTTTGTGTAATAAGCCGTCCCATAGCCAATGGACAGCGAGCCAGTACTGGCGGGATGATAGGTTTACACGTGCTCGTGCTTGCACGAGCGAAAACAAGAGGGAGAGCCACGACCAGGATAGGCGTATATGAAATTTCTAAGCAATTACAATCCTTTTTGGTTTTTTGGAAAAAATTAGACGACGCAAACACGGCGTTTGCGAGGTGGAAAAAATATCCATTATCTGTATAGGATAAAAAGTTATCATTTACACCTACCCCAACCAAAACCAAGCTTCCCGCCCTTCACCAACGCCAACCCAGAGCTAGCGACCAAGCCGGCGCCAACCAAACCCCCAACCATTGTGCTTCTGTTAATTCAAAAGGGTTGTTGCAATATCGACCTTGTTCATGGAATAGATATGGATACCATCGACACCATGTGCAAGTAGTGAATCCATCTGCTGTTTTGTGTATTCTAGTCCAGCCTTCTTTAAGTCAGCGGGACTCTCTTTATATTGATCCAAAATCTTTTGTAGTGCGACAGGAACCGAACATCCAGACAATGCGATGATGTTGTGGATTTGTGATGGCGCAGTAATTGGCATTAGACCAGCAGTGATTGGAACCTCGATACCGGCCTTTCGTGCTTGCTCAACAAAGCGAAAAAATTTTTCGTTATCATAGAACAATTGTGTGATAAGAAAATCTACACCTTGGTCAACTTTTTTCTTAAGATTAGCAATGTCTTCTGGCAAGGACGCAGCTTCTGGATGCTGCTCCGGATAGCAGGCACCAGCAATAGAAAAATCACCATTTTGACGGATGGCGGTGACTAGTTCAGAGGCGTGGTGATAATAACGATTATCAAAGTCATCCTGGCTCATATCACGTGGTTTATCACCACGCAGAGCAAGGATATTATGAACTTGACCCTTCTTTAATTCCTCAATATAATTGAGGAGATCCTGTTCCTTTTTTAATGAAGCACAAGTTAGATGGGATAATGCCTCAATCTCACAATTTTTCTTGATATAAGAAGCAATTTCGGCAGTAAGACGGCTCGTGCTCCCGCCGGCTCCATATGTCACACTGATAAATGCAGGAGACAGTTTTTTGAACTCATCGAGAGCCTCATATATGGTAGCAACATCATCTGTTTTCTTAGGTGGAAAAACTTCAATGGAAAATACAGGCTTGCCCTGTTTAAATTTATCTTTAATCATAGTGAATAATTCCTTTCTATGTTTGTTGAGCTTATTATAGCATAAGAAGGTGAATATAGTGAAATACAATTTATATATTGTTTGAGATAGGAAAATCCTATAACAAAGTTTTGGT
>CAZUGH010000077.1:0-6357 GCA_964619785.1 uncultured Lachnospiraceae bacterium
AAAAGTTACCTCTATAACTTTTTAATTTTCAAAACATCTCCTTCCACGACAACTTGCAACTGGTCTCCGATACCAACTTGGTCTGCTAATATTTCTTTCGCCAAAAGTGTCTCTACATTCTTCTGCAGATATCGCTTCAACGGTCTCGCACCATAGGAAGGATCATACGCCGTATCAACAATGTAGTTCATCGCCTCTTCTGATAGGGAAACATGCAGTTCTTTATCTTGAATTCGACGGTTAATATCTTCCATAAGAAGACTCATAATGCCGCGGATATTTTCCTTGGTTAGCGGCTTGAACATGATAATCTCGTCAAGACGATTCAGAAACTCTGGTCGAAAACTGCTTTGCAACTGTGCCATAACCATATCCTGACTCTCCTGGCTAATCTCGCCCTGCTCATTGATTCCATCTAACAGATACTCAGAGCCAAGGTTCGATGTCAATATCAAAATGGTATTCTTAAAGTCCACCGTCCTACCATTGGAATCAGTAATTCGTCCATCGTCTAGGACTTGCAACAACACATTAAATACATCTGGATGCGCCTTCTCCACTTCATCGAATAACACGACGGAATATGGGTTACGTCGCACCGCCTCTGTCAGTTGTCCACCTTCTTCATAACCAACATATCCCGGAGGTGCTCCGATTAGACGCGATACGGAATATTTCTCCATGTATTCACTCATATCAATACGCACCATATTCTGTTCGTTGTCAAAAAGGCATTCTGCCAAACTCTTCGCAAGCTCTGTCTTGCCAACGCCCGTAGGTCCTAGGAATAGAAATGAGCCGATTGGTTTGGTAGGGTCTTTGACACCCGCCTTAGAGCGTAGAATAGCTTCTGTCACCTTCGTTACACCTTCATCCTGGCCAATTACTCTGCGATGCAATTCATCATCTAGATGCAACACTTTATTCCGCTCTGATTCGGTCAGCTTAGCAACCGGAATCCCCGTCCAACGAGAGATAATCCGTGCAATCTCCTCTTCCGATACACTTTCGTGTACCATGCTTTCATCGCCGGCTTTTACCTTCTGCTCTGCTTCTTGTAGTTCCTGCTGCAAACGTGGTAGTTCCCCATATTGAAGCTCCGCTGCCTTCTCTAAGTCATAGTTGTGCTTCGCCATCTCAATCTGACTGTTCACAGACTCCAACTGCTCTCGCAAATTGCTGACTTTCTCCACTGCGCCTTTTTCATTATCCCAATTCGCTTTTTGCCCTGCGAATTCGTCTCTGCGTTCCGACAACTCCTTCTGAATCTCCTCAAGTCGCTCCTGACTCATGTGGTCTGTCTCTCGTTTCAGTGCAGCTTCCTCAATCTCAAGTTGCATAATTCTACGTTGCATATCATCAAGTTCCGTAGGAAGTGAATCCAATTCTGTCTTAATCAACGCACAAGCCTCATCCACTAAATCAATCGCCTTGTCTGGCAGAAAACGATCTGAAATATATCGGTCCGACAGAGTCGCTGCCGCTACTAGTGCACTATCCGTAATCTTCACTCCATGGAACACTTCATAGCGTTCCTTCAATCCTCGAAGAATCGAAATCGTATCTTCCACATCAGGCTCCGCCACCATAATTGGCTGGAAACGACGCTCCAACGCACTGTCCTTCTCGATATACATACGGTATTCATTCAACGTAGTGGCACCGATACAATGTAGCTCGCCTCGCGCAAGCATCGGCTTAAGCATATTGCCCGCATCTATCGAACCCTCTGTCTTGCCCGCGCCAACGATTGTATGAAGTTCATCAACAAACAGGATAATCTGCCCATCGCTCTCCTTCACCTCTGCGAGAACTGCCTTCAGACGCTCTTCAAACTCACCTCGATACTTCGCGCCAGCTACCAACGAACCCATATCTAGTGCAAATACCATCTTATTCTTCAAAGAATCCGGCACATCACCACTCACAATTCGTTGTGCCAGCCCCTCTACAACAGCAGTCTTACCCACACCTGGTTCACCGATGAGAACGGGATTATTCTTCGTCTTACGCGACAGAATTCGAATCATATTACGTATCTCTGCATCACGACCAATCACAGGATCTAACTTCTGCTGCTTGGCACGCTCTACTAAATCATAACCATACTTCTCCAAGCTATCATAGATTTCCTCCGGATTATCTGAGGTAACCTTCTGATTGCCACGCACTTGTGAAAGAGCCTCTAAAAATCGGTCTCTCGAAATCCCAAAATCATGAAGTAAAGTCTTCACTTCCTTCGATGGGTGCTTAAGTACGGATAGGAAAATGTGTTCCACAGACACATACTCGTCACCCATCGCCTTCGCTTCATTCTCCGCATATACAAGAACCTTATTTAATTCATTGCTGATATATACTTGCATGTCGCCAGACACTTTGGGATTCTTCTTAATCAACCCCTCTACCTGTGCCTCAAACACTTCCGTCTGTACGCCCATCTTCTGTAGGAGTTTTGCAATCAATGACTCATCGACCCGCAAAAGTCCATATAACAAGTGTTCCTGGTTAATCTCCTGATTGCCAAAATCATAAGCAATCTTCTCTAAGTTGTTCATCACTTCAATTGACTTCTGAGTAAATTTACTGATATTCATACGATCCCTCCATTCAAAGTAATCTAATATATGTTGTTTTATCTGTTCTATTTGGAGTATAACACAAAGTTTTGAATCTGTCAATAATCGAGTAGGTTGTCTCCTACTCGATTATTGCAATTTGGGAATCTCGCCTGGCGGCTCGCTGTCCATTGGCCGTTGCGCAAAAATAAAGGTATCTGAAAATATCCAGATACCTCTATTCTCTATGTTATTATGTTCTCTTGGTACTCTTAACTATTCATCTTCATCTTCTTCATCTGTATCATCGTCGTCATCTTCATCGTCATCATCTGCGTACTCATCTTCTGTCACAGTAACTTTACAAAAAGCCTTTTTTCCACTACCATCTAATGCCATTACTGTAATCGTTACCACACCAGGCTCCATCGGATAAAGTACACCATCTTCATCAACATCACAAATATCCTCATTCGAAGTTCTCCACTTGAAATTCTTGATGGCCCCTGAAGGATTTACTTTTACTGATAATTGTACATCCTCTTCTGTCTCTGGAATAGTCAGTTCTGTTTTCGATAAAGCAAGCGAACTTGTCAGTGGAACTACCTTTACCGGAATCGTTCTCTTCTTATTCACATTCGTTTTCGATGCAACAACAATCTTCGTGCTTCCCGCTTTTCTTGCAACAACTTTACCACCCGCTGTAACAGTTGCGATTGCTTTGTTCTTCGATGTGTAAGTAACCTTCTTAAATGCACCTCGATTTGGTCTCACGGTCACAACTGTTTTCAAAGTAAATGACTTTCCTTTTGCAATCTTCAACGTTCCCTTGACGTTTCTAACCTTAACCGAACTAACTCTGGCAGTAGCGGCCACCGCTTTTTTCCCTGTTCCCACTACTGTTGTACTCAATACCATCATAACCACCATGCAATAAGCTAATAATTTTTTCATAATACCCCTCCATTCTGAGCGACTTGTCGCGAGGAGGCGATGAGAAATTCGCGAAGGCGATGTCTCATCTGCCATAACGCTAATTGTTTTTTAACAATTAGCCGTGTGAAAAATAGGTTATCGAACCTATTTTTCACACTCCCTCCATTCTGAGCAACTTGTCTATAAATTCCGTATCATATGTCAAAAATGTGTTATATTTTTGAATGTAAAGATATTATAGCATACAAAAAGCGAATTGTATGTACAATTCGCTTTTTTATTTAAAATTATTTTCCTATTTTGTTTCTTGCTTATCTGCACTTGAAATTTTGCAATTTATCGCTGCTCCCATTCCTATCAGCAACCAGAATAATGGTGCTACTGTGATGGAAGAATCATTTGCCAAGCCCGTTATCATATAGCCAAAAGTTCCTAGCATACACGCCAATCCGATAAATGACATCGTTGTAAATTTGCGATTCCAATACAGCTTTATACAATTTACAAAGTACGCGATGAATAAGGTCAAAAAGGCAATCAACGATGTCACGCCGGTCTGTACCGCAATTTGTAAATACATATTATGAGGTTTCGTAACCATATTACCTAAATATGAATTATTTACCATTCCCACAAAGTCATCATTCGGGAATTCTAATACAAACGTGTCTGGACCTGAACCAAGAAGAATATGATCTCCTACTAGAGGAAGCGTTCTCGACCAGATAAATCCACGTCGTGAAGCAAAATGCTGTGATTTTTCAAATCCAATGCTTGGGATGTTGCGAATCTCTGCTGGTTTACCATAGATTGAGTAAAACCTATATACCCCATCCATGATAACAAAGTTCCATTGTCTTCCGTCCTTGCTCACACGAAATCCTACATATTGTTTATTGTCAATCGTAATATTTCCCGCCATAACAGAGAAGCCCTCATAATCAGCACCGGATAAATCCAACGAACCAGTCTCCGTATTGTATGTACTACGAATCACACTTCCTTCTTCATCAAGAAAAGAAAATGCTGTACCGTCTGCCGCAGTGTTCGCGATATGAATCACTTTCCCTTTATTGGTCGCAACCTTGATTCCTTTGTCCCCATCCTTTGTAATTGAGGCAACTGCATAATCATTAGCAACCGGGTGGAATATCTTATTCACTCCATATTCAAACGCGTCTCTCTTCCATACAACAAGCAAAAGGAAAACAACCAGTGCTCCTGCACCGATTAGTGCAAAACGTTTCCAATACTTACGAATCAATGGCAAAAGCATAACAAATAGTAAAATAGCTGTGAAAAAGATTGCCAGATATCCTGTCATAGATTCAGAACCAACAAGCGATAGAACCAGACAAAATGCGCCAAGTCCTGCTATGATTTTCATCCATATTTTCTTACTGATAATAAGTGTGACAATCACTGCTGGTAATAAAAGCGCTACATAAGAACCAATATAATTGGGGTTATATAAGGATGCATACGTTCTCCCCAGTTCAAATTTAAATTCAAAATTTTTACCTGCCATCTCGGCATCGAGCATTGTAATGATGCCCTTAGCAAAATCCGTTCTAAAAAAATCCAAACCAGCAAACTGAAAAGCACCAATAACGCTGACAATAGATGCCCCATAAGTAAGCCAACGCATCATCTTCTCCTCGATGTCATGTGTTACAACATAATAATATCCGTAACACGCTAACACGCAATAAGATAGCAACGCCAGCCCACCCTCAAACTGCTCTGCACTTCCCCAAAAAGCAAAATCAGTATGTGCCGAGAAAATGCACGATGCTAATACGAAGAATCCATAGATTATAACCGGAAGCCAAAACAATATTGGTAACGGTTTATTCTCAATCTTTCGATTCAAATTATCATAAATACGAAAAGCCAAGAACAACGCTGCCGCTAAACCGGTTATCATAACAAGTCTAGATTTCCAAAAAAGGAAAAAATCATAGGAGCTGGTATTGGTTGAATACCATGGATATCCAGACAAGCCATTCTCATATGTCCTTGCAATAACAATCAGTGGAATCACAATCAACACCAGGAAAAATGGTATCAATTCATAACTTGCAATCTTACTAACCTGCTGTTTCTTTTTCATAAATCAAGAACCCCTCTCAGTAAACATAATATAGCCTATCATATCACATTTTTCTCCATTCATCAAACCAAAAAGAACCCGGTACCAAAGTACCGGGCTCCCTCTATGTACGAAGATAATGAATTAACCAATTTCCTCTGTATCTTTGTAATAATCTGCTTCTGTGTATGTCAGTTTCTCAAGACCAGCTGTCTCGCGTCCTAGGTTAACGAGTTCCCAGAATGCCAGCTTAGGCTGGAAGCCTGCACGGAAGATAGTTGGATACTGCTCTTTTCTCCATGAAGACTCATCGCTGATACCCCAGATAATAATCTTGTCAAGTTTTTCTTTCTTAGCAAGATAAACATTGAATACATCTTTGTATGCTTGTGCAAAATGTTCGGAATCTAATGCACCACGTGTAATATCAAGCTCTGTAACCTGAACCTTCAATCCTGTTGCAGCAAACTTATCAATTGCCTGACCAATCAAATCAGCCGAGCAATCTTCCTTCAATTTGCCATCCTTTTTAGCTCCATCACAAGCTAAGTGACTCTGCATACCAATACCACTGATGATTGACTTACCATTAACTTTGATAGCTGCTAACTTAGTACCAAGTTCTGCGATTGCATCACGCTTAGCAGGAACATACTCATTGTAATCATTGTAGTATAGATCTACTTCTGGATTTGCATAGGTTCTAGCAAATGTAAAGGCATCCTCAATAAAGGACTCATCCTTATATGTAGACATCCATCTACTAGTCTG
>CAZUGH010000077.1:6457-7844 GCA_964619785.1 uncultured Lachnospiraceae bacterium
GGATCACTACCCATGATAGAAGATGGTTTCATCTCATTACCCATGGTAATGCTTCCTCCTGTAACACTTGCAGTAGCTGCATCTGCACTCTTGAACTGACGAACAACATCTGCCATAACAATCGAGTTACGAAGCTGTTCTGAACCAAGTGCTGTACCGATATCTAATAATCCGCGATATGCATCCGCAATACTTGGAAGATCAGATGTAACTACCTTACCAGTAACTTCTGCAACGGAGAATGAATCAATATAATAACTTACATTGTCAAGATTCGTAAGACTCTTCTTACTTACACCAGGAGTCTCGAAGAAAATTCTTAAGTCACCATCAGATGGCATCGTAACAGTAGCTTCGAGCTTTTTCCACTGACCACGAACAATACCACCTGTGGATGGTCCATGTTTGTCCGAAATCCATCCAGTCTCAGCCTGGTTTGCAGCGTTAAAGTCTTTTGACTCATTTCCCTCTGCATCAACACCAATCTTCGATAATACAACACCACGTTTCTTATCGTTTAATTTTGCACCCGGATCACGAATGGTATCTGTTGACATAACCCAAGCAGTAATCTTGTAATCTTTACCAGGTTCTGCTCCACATTCCTTCATGGAAACCTGAGCACCAATCCAAGAGGCACCTACATATGTATTCGTTTCTTCATCAAGCTTCTTACGATCGGTAACATATAGAGCTGTCTTGCCATATCCATATTCATTCGATACAGAAAGCTTCGTAGTAGCCTTGTCCTCACCTGGATCACGGCGAATGAACTTGCCTACACCATTATCAAAGTTCTCGCTGTAGATAGCTTTCGTGATAGCTGGCGCTGGCTGATTCTGCTCTGCAACCCCACCACTTGCTGGTACTGGAGTAGGTGTAACTACAGGAACAACAGGTGCAGGAGTAACAACTGGCTTCTTGTTCTTAACAGTTACCTTAACCTTAAAGGTGTACTTCTTAGACTTAACTTTTACTTTACAAGTAATTGTCGTTGTTCCTTTCTTAACACCTTTAATCTTTGCCTTTTTCTTGCTTGATTTCTTAACTGTGGCAATCTTCTTTCTCTTCGTAGTCCACTTAACTGACTTAATGTCTTTGGACTTAGCATTCTTAATTTTTACTGTTTTAGTCTTACCTTTTGTAATTGATGCTTTGGTAACACTGAGTTTTGGTTTCTTAGCTTTCGCTGCCTGAGCATCTGCACCACCAACGAGGGTAGTAGCAATCATAGCAAGTGAAAGAGCAACCGCAACTATGCTTTTCATTCCTTTTTTCATTATGGGCCTCCTTATTATATTTCAAAACCTTAGGGTCTTGTATGTAGCTTATATTATATCATATGTATGTCAAAATTGTAATGTATTTTCGTATTTTTTTCATGTAT
>CAZUGH010000078.1:0-7712 GCA_964619785.1 uncultured Lachnospiraceae bacterium
ATTATATAATATAAAACGGCTTGTGTCAAGCATTTTCCTTGGGTTTTCTACATTATTTCCAATTCCACAAAATCACAATTCCCAGTATGAAACTTGCAAGATTGGCAACAATTCCATAGCAAAATCCTCTCATCCGGCAGTGTTCATTTTCCTTATTTCTTAAAACCATCTCAAAAAAGAGAGCCTCAATCAGCATAATAAAGATTTCTATGGCAATATAGAACAAGTACACAAAGGTGTTAATCATTTCTAAACTGAGGCAAAAGTAAAGTGCCATCTGCGTAATCACATTGATACAAAGGAATTTGACTATGTTTTTTCGTGTCCATAAGCCAAATAAGTACAATATCGCACCTTCGATTAATAACGTCATTCCAAGGGTAATGCCGAGATTTCGTACTACCTCGAAGACCTTCTCTATCTTCGTTTTTCGATTGGAATCCACCAATGTCCCCGCTTTGACATCATAGACCATCTCAGCATGAAAGCTTTGTCGCTTAATTGATGGACTCGTATAGACATCTCCAGACTCAGTAACCAAGATTACTTTGAATTCATCGGGCACAATATAGCCAAACTCATATGTTTTAGAATCATTCCTCGGATGATAGAACGCATCGCATATCCCCCAATCGATTCTTGCACACCAGCCATCTTCATGATATTGCTTCAACGCTTTCGTATAAACAGCGGCTGGTTCCTCCTCATCTTCGTCAAACTCACGATCCGGATCATACTCATTCTTTTGAAGTAAATCAACATAATAGTTCCCTGCGGGTGCATTTTCAACAGTAACACTTATACTTGGCTTAGGTCCCGTGTCTGCTTGTACAACTTGCATAGGAATCAGACACATTATCATCATTAGTAGGAAAATGTTAGCTCTCTTCATACGCAATCTCCACCAATCTCAATCCATGTGCAGGTGCCGTTGGTCCTGCCTGTTTGCGGTCACAACTAGCGATAATTACAGGCATATCAGCGGGATTGATGAATCCTTTTCCCACATCAACGAGTGTACCTGCTATGATGCGAACCATATTATATAGGAATCCATTGCCGTTGATGCGAAGTTTAATCAGCGAGCCTTCGCGCACAACTTCAATCCAATGGATTGTGCGTATCGTCGTCTTCACTTGGCTTCCTGCCGAACAAAATCCTGCAAAATCATGTTCTCCAAGAAAATGATTCGCAGCCGCCTGCATTTTCTCAAGATCCAAATCATAATATACGTGGTACGCATACAATCGACTTAGTGGATCATATATTTTCTCGTTGATGATACTATATTCATACGTCTTGTTACAGCTTGTATAGCGTGGATGAAAGTCATCCGCTACCTGATAGGATTTCATCACTCGTATATCAGCAGGAAGTCCCTGATTCAATGCAAAGCACAGCTTCTCGGCAGGTATGGTGGTCTCCGTATCAAATACCGCCACATTTCCCAAGGCGTGTACGCCTGCATCGGTACGGCTTGCACCAATCAATTCAATCTCTTCCTTCAACAGTTTGCGAATCTCTGCCGTCAGAACTGATTCCACGCTGACTGCATTTTCCTGGCGCTGCCATCCATGATAATTTGTGCCATCATAGGCAACAACTAACAATACCCTCATACGTCACCTCTCAAAATGGTGCAAAATGATTCACAATAATCAACACAACCAAGTACGCAACTGATATAAGATATCCTTGTACATCAGTTGTTTTATAAACAAGTGGTTTCATCTTCGTTCGATTCTCTCCACCTTGATAACATCTTGCCTCCATCGCCATCGCGAGGTCATAAGCCCGTTTCGTCGATGATACAAGAAGAGGAACCAAAATCGAAACCATTGCTCGCAGACGTCGAAACAGATTGCCTTCCTCAAAGTCAGCACCTCTTGCACTCTGTGCATTCATGATTCGATTGGTCTCTTCCATAAGAATCGGAATAAACCGTAGAGCCAAAGACATCATCATTGCAAAATCATGTACCGGCACTTTCAATTTCTTCAGCGGTTTTAGCAAACTTTCAATCGCATCGGTCAGCTGTGTCGGTGTCGTTGTATACGTCAGAATCGATGACCCAAGAATTAGGTATATCAAACGAAGTGCCATAAATGCGCCATTACGGAGCCCTTGATACGTCACCGTAATGAATTTCCAATGAAAGAGGGGCACTCCTGGTGTCCAGAACACATTAAATACAGCTGTAAATATCAACAGAAACAGAATTGCTTTCAGGCCCTTTACAATATAGGAAAATGGTACGTGTGACAGTTTAATCACGCTAAAGAGGAACAAACTCACCACAATATATCCTAAAAAATTACGAAAAGTAAATAACGAAACAAGATACAATAAGGTACCTACTATTTTTACACGTGGGTCTAGACTGTGTATTTTTGACTTAACAGGATAAAATTGTCCAATGGTAATATCTCGTAACATAATCCAAACCTCCTTCGTGAGTTATCGCTTTTTCATATAATCCATAATACTTCTCTTAGCATCCTCTACTGTGAATACATCCGTGTCCACATGGATTCCCTCATCGTTTAATGCTTTCATCACATACGTAATCTGTGGTGCCATCAGCCCCATTGATTCAAGTTCGCTACTGTGACTAAAAACCTTCGCCGGCGTATCATCATAAACAATCTTGCCCTCATGCATCACGATGATACGATTCACATATTTCGCCATATCTTCCATACTATGAGATACGATAATTACGGTTATCCCTCTCTCGGCATGGAGTTGCATAATCAAGTCAAATATTTCGTCGCGTCCTTTCGGATCGAGGCCTGCTGTTGGCTCGTCGAGAATCAGTACCTCTGGTTCCATTGCAAGCACACCTGCGATTGCTACACGCCTCTTCTGTCCACCAGACAAATCAAGTGGCGAGACATCGTAGAGGTCTTCCTCAATCCCTACCTGCTTCAATGCAGCAAATGCTCTCATCTCCACATGAAGATTATCAATCCCCAAATTCTTGGGTCCAAACTTCACATCCTCAAGGACTGTCGTCTCAAATAATTGATACTCAGGATACTGAAAAACAAGTCCCACTTTGCCTCGTAATTCTTTCATTGAGAAGTCAGAATCTGCAATGTCCTGCCCATTATAGTAAATGCCACCACCCGTAGGCTTCAGAATGCCATTTAAATGCTGAATTAGCGTTGATTTACCCGAACCTGTGTGTCCGATTAACCCGATGACTTCTCCATCCTCTATTTTAATATTAACGTCGTCTAGCGCCTTTTTCTCAAATGCGGTTCCGGGGCTATATACATGTTCTAGATGATTCACAATCAATGACATTACGATTCACCTCCCATGATATAAGCAAGTACGTCCACTAGCTCCTCAACAGACAAGATACCGTCTGGAATCTGATAGCCCTCTTTTTGCAATTCATAAGCAAGCAATGTCACTTGCGGTACATCGAGGTGATATTCACGAAGTTTGTCAACCTGACTAAATATCTCCTTTGGCGTTCCTTCCATTGCTAATTTACCTTGATTTATAACGATAACACGATTAGCTTCGATTACTTCTTCCATATAGTGAGTAATCCAAAGAACCGTGATATTTTCTTCTTTATTGAGTTGTTTTACAGCATCTAAAACCTGCCTGCGTCCAATCGGATCAAGCATTGCTGTCGCTTCATCAAGCACAATACATTTTGGATGCATGGCAAGAATTCCAGCAATCGCAACTCGTTGCTTTTGGCCTCCTGATAAATTGTTCGGAGACTTTTTACGGTATTTCCACATCTTAACCTTATTAAGAGCGTCTTCTACCCTCTTCCAAATCTTCTTCGTGGGCACTCCTAGATTCTCCGGACCAAACCCAACATCCTCTTCTACTACATTATGAATGATTTGGTTATCGGGATTTTGGAAAACCATTCCTACATTCTTACGAATATCCCATAATACTTCTTCATCACTTGTATCCATTCCGTCAATAACAACCGTTCCTTCTCCTGGCGTTAGTATTGCATTAAAATGCTTTGCCAGTGTCGATTTTCCCGATCCATTATGACCTAGGATAGCAACAAACTCTCCCTGTTCAACCTGAAGAGATACATGATCAACTGCAGTATTAATAGACAATACATTGTCATCTGCATCACGTCTGATATATTCAAATACGATATCATCTACTTGAATCATGTTCTTCCCTCCACTTCTGATTGTTAAAAAAGGACCACAATGCCGCATCAAAATGCCACACTGCAGTCCCCATTATCATTCTATGCTTGATTAAACTAACTCAATCAAAACTTCCATAGCTGCATCACCCTTACGTGGTCCAATCTTTACGATACGTGTATAACCACCCTTGCGGTCTGCATACTTAGGAGCGATATCTTCAAACAATACATTTGTAATATCAATTTCTTTTGTCAGTTTCTTTCTGCCAGCTGTTGTCTTAGGAACATCAGTAACAGTATAGAGCATCTTCTTCATCTGACGTCTAGCGTGAAGTCTAGATGGGCTGTCTTTTTTGATTTCTTTATCTACTTCATCAAAAACAGTAACTTTCTTACCGTCAACAACCTCTTTCACTCTTTTACCATCTTTATCCTTACGAGCAACTTTTGTCTTAACAGTAACTGTTTCGTAATTATCTTTCTCACGAACAGCACTAGCAATCATTCCTTCAGCAATTTTGCGGATTTCTTTCGCTTTCGCTTCCGTAGTAACAATCTTACCGTGATACAGTAAAGCAGTTACCTGGCTTCTTAGCAATGCTTTTCTCTGGCTTTTCGTTCTGCCAAGCTTTCTATACTTTGCCATTACATTTCCTCCTTATAAATATTTAGCGTTTCGTACTATCTATTCTTCACCTGAACTTAAGGAAAGTCCAAGTTCCTTCAGTTTAGCTAATACTTCTTCTAAAGATTTACGACCAAGGTTACGTACCTTCATCATGTCTTCAGAAGTCTTATTTGTTAATTCTTCTACTGTATTGATTCCTGCTCTCTTCAAGCAGTTATAAGAACGAACAGAGAGTTCAAGTTCATCAATGTTCATCTCTAATACTTTTTCTTTCTGGTCGTCTTCCTTCTCAACCATGACATCAACTGTCTTAGCATTCTCAGAAAGATCAATGAAAGAATTCAAGTGCTCGCTAAGTACCTTAGCTGCAAGGCTAACTGCCTCATCTGGAGCCAATGTACCATTCGTATGAACGTCAAGTATTAATTTATCAAAGTCAGTAATCTGACCAACACGAGTGTTCTCAATTGCGATATTCACTCTCTCGATTGGAGTGTAAATGGAATCAATCGGAATCATATCGATAGCCATATCTTCCATCTTGTTCTTATCAGCACCTACATATCCACGACCCTTTGTTACAGTCATCTCAATGTAAAGCTTGCAATCTGCACCACCATTCAATGTAGCAATAACCTGATCCTGATTAACAATCTCAATGTCAGAGTCACACTGAATATCTGCTGCTGTGATTACGCCTTCGCCTCTAGCATCAACATAGATAACCTTTGGCTCATTCGTCTCACTACTATTCTTGATAGCAAGACTCTTGATGTTCATAACGATCTCTGTAACATCTTCCTTAACACCAGGAATCGCACTGAACTCATGTACAACACCATCAATCTTTATCTGGCTTACTGCTGCACCAGGTAAAGATGAAAGCATAATCCTTCTTAAAGAATTACCCAAAGTTGTTCCGTATCCTCTTTCAAGTGGTTCTACTACAAAACGTCCATATTTTTTATCTTCAGAAATTTCTGCAATTTCAATTCTAGGCTTTTCAAATTCAAACACTTCAGGACCCTCCTTTTGGGTTTACTTAATTACTTAGAGTACAACTCGACAATAAGCACGTCATTAACAGGAACATCAATTTCGTCTCTTGTTGGGAGTGCTTTGATGGTACCTGTAAGATTCTCATGATCCGCTTCAAGCCAAGCTGGAACCATTCTAGAACCTGTTACTTCAAGGATATCCTTATATCTCTGAGCGCTCTTGAATTTTTCTTTGACTTCAATCACATCTCCAACCTTAACACTGTAAGATGGAATATTAACACTCTTGCCATTAACAAGAATGTGCTTATGATCAACAATCTGTCTAGTCTCTTTTCTAGTTCTTCCGTAACCCATACGGAAAAGTACATTATCTAATCTCAGCTCAAGAAGGATCATCAGGTTTTCACCTGTTGTACCATTTTTAAGCTTTGATGCTTTAGCAAAATAGTTTCTGAAAGGCTTCTCTAATACACCATAGATAAATTTTGCTTTTTGTTTTTCTTTTAACTGAGTACCATACTCGCTCAATTTTTTTCCAGTTCTAGCATTTCTCTTAGACTTCTTATCAATTCCTAAATATACAGGATCAAGATCAAGAGATCTACATCTTTTAAGAACAGGCGTCATATCTCTAGCCATTTTAATTCCTCCTATACTCTTCTACGTTTTGGTGGTCTACAACCATTGTGTGGAACTGGTGTAACATCTTGGATACTTGTAACTTCAATACCGCATGCCTGAAGAGCACGGATTGCAGCTTCTCTTCCTGAACCAGGTCCTTTTACCATTACTTCAACTGACTTTAAACCATGAGGTAAAGCAGCTTTAGCTGCTGTCTCTGCTGCCATCTGAGCTGCATATGGAGTGGACTTCTTAGAACCTCTGAATCCAAGTCCGCCTGCGCTAGCCCAAGAAATAGCATTTCCTTGTAAATCTGTCAGCGTTACGATTGTATTATTAAAAGATGACTGAATATGTGCCTGTCCGCGGTCTATATTTTTCTTGACGCGCTTATTAGTCACTTTCTTTGCAACTTTCTTAGCCATTGACAAACCCTCCTAAATTATTTTTTCTTGTTGGCCACTGTACGCTTAGGACCTTTACGTGTTCTAGCGTTAGTCTTAGTTTTCTGTCCTCGTACTGGAAGACCTTTTCTGTGACGAATTCCTCTGTAGCATCCAATTTCCTGTAATCTCTTGATGTTAAGCGCGATTTCTCTACGCAAATCACCCTCTACAGTCTGGGACGCATCAATTACGTCACGAATCTTAGCAACATCTTCGTCTGTTAAATCCTTGCAACGAACGTCCGGATCTACGCCGGCTTCAGCAAGGATGCGTTTTGAACTTGTTAAACCGATACCATAGATATAAGTAAGTCCAATTTCTGCACGTTTCTCTCTTGGTAAATCAACACCACTAATTCGAGCCATGTGTGCACCTCCGTTTAATTTTTTGATTGATTTTTTGTGTGTAGATGGTAATGACTCCATCACACTCAGCCGCTTTAAACCGTGTCCACGTAGCCTCACGTGTCACGGTATCACAGTGCTTACATTAAGAAACCAGTAGATACTCTGGCCAGCACTGTAACACAGAAAGCAAGTAAAGTTTATAACCACGAAAAAAGCCAAACGCTTATGCCTTTGGTTTTTCAGATATATTCTTAGCCTTGTCTTTGCTTGTGTTTAGGGTTCTCGCAGATTACTCTTACACGACCCTTTCTTTTAATGACTTTGCATTTTTCGCAAATCGGTTTTACTGATGATCTTACTTTCACAGTAATACCCCCTTTCACATGAAATGACATGTTTATTCCAAACTGCGCCAGATAACCATTTTGGGTTAAATAAATAGTCTTTTGACAACAGTCCAACAATAAATTTATCACAAATCCAGATGGATTGCAAGCATTTTTTCATTTTTTATTAAAATAA
>CAZUGH010000079.1:0-4476 GCA_964619785.1 uncultured Lachnospiraceae bacterium
AATCCGAATTGTGGGGCGTATCATAAAGTCTACTCTGCCCTTTCATGCAAGCATGACGGGCAGATAGACTTTATGATACTGTTATTCTACAAAGTAAAAAGGACAGCTATACGATCGCTGTCCTTTTTGGAGAAGGTATTTTTGTTACTTATGGGGTGTAGCAAAAACTATATAATGTATTGGGGTTTACGATTAGAAGTATATCACCACTTTCAAAATCAGTGTGCACAAACATTATATTTTTTTGCAAATTTCTTTGTATAAAATGTTGAAACATTTATCCCCATTTGAACTTTTGCACAACGATTATGCATTTTCCTCTATTTTATTATCAGTTTTGTCAAATAGCGCTTCGAACTCGTCTCTACCGATTCTTTCTTTCTCAATCAGCAGCTCTGCTAGATGATTTAAGATGTCTATATTTTCTTCTAGAATCTTCGTTGCTTTTTCATTACATTCTCTCACGATGCCCTGCACTTCTTTGTCTATCACCTGTGAAGTGTTCTCACTGAAGTTCTTGGTGTGACCCAAATCTCTTCCGATAAAGACTTCATCATCTGAGGTGTCATAATTTATCATTCCAAGTTCCTTGGAAAATCCATATTTCGTCACCATGTTTCGCGCTGTCTCTGTCACCATCTTAATATCCTGAGATGCACCTGTTGTCACATCGTCAAATGCAAGGGATTCTGCAATACGGCCACCCAAGCCAACCATGATGTCCTGCAACATCTTGCCACGTGTCAGGAAAGTATCGTCCTTCTCCGGAAGGGGCATCGTATAACCAGCTGCTCCCTGTCCCGTTGGAATAATCGAAACTGTATATACCGGCCCTACATCTGGAAGCACGTGGAATAATATTGCGTGACCAGCTTCATGAAAGGCTGTAATCTTCTTGTCTCGCTCCGAGATAATCTTACTCTTTTTCTCTGCGCCGATTCCTATCTTAATGAATGATTTCTTAATATCCTCATCCATGATATATGCACGGTTATCTTTTGCTGCCACGATAGCCGCTTCATTCATTAAGTTCTCTAAGTCTGCACCTGTAAATCCTGCTGTTGTCTGAGCAACCTCCTGCAGGTTCACATCTTCTGCCAATGGTTTTCCTGCAGCATGAACTTGAAGGATTTCCTCACGTCCACGCACATCCGGCCTACCCACAACTACTTTACGGTCAAAACGACCTGGTCTGAGTATCGCTGGGTCTAGTATATCTACTCGGTTGGTTGCCGCCATCACAATGATTCCTTCATTGATTCCAAAACCATCCATCTCGACAAGCATCTGATTCAGTGTCTGTTCACGTTCATCATGACCACCACCTAATCCACTGCCTCGACGTCTTGCAACTGCATCAATTTCATCAATAAAGACGATACATGGTGCATTTTTCTTGGCCTCAGCAAATAAATCTCTTACTCGCGAAGCTCCTACACCGACAAACATCTCAACAAAATCAGAGCCCGAAATACTGAAAAATGGAACGCCCGCCTCACCAGCAACTGCCTTGGCAAGCAATGTCTTACCTGTTCCTGGAGGTCCCTCCATCAAAACACCCTTTGGAATACGAGCACCAAGCTTGGTGTATTTAGATGGATTCGATAGGAAGTCCACGATTTCTTCTAGCTGTTCCTTTTCCTCTACGAGTCCAGCAACATCCTTAAACGTCTTCTCCTTTTGATCAGGAGCAGTCATCTTGGCGCGGCTCTTGCCAAAATTCATCATCTTGCCGCCACCGCCACCGCCGCCTCCGGCGTTTGCGCTCATCATCGAGAACATGATGATAATGAGGATAAATCCAAATACATATGGGAGTAACTGTAGAATCCATGGGGTACGCGCAACATCATATAATGTCACGGCACGGAAATTCTCACTATCCAAAAATGCTGTTACGGTATTAACATCAGATGTGTAAAAGCTCTTTGTCTCTTTTCCAATTGTAGCTTCTACGACACCAGTTGGTATCTCCGCATTCTGTTGAATCTTAACTCCTGTTACCTTGTTCGCTTTGAAGTCTTCTTTAAATTGTGTATATGAATACTGCTCACGGCTGTTATTACTCAAAAACTCGTTGCCGTAATAAGCCAATAAAAGAATCAATAGCAAAACCACAAAAAATCCGTAGCCCTTAAATAATTTCAATCTGTCTTTCCTCCTTATAATTCCACCACACCGACATATGGTAAGTTCCTATATTTCTGCGCATAGTCAAGTCCGTAGCCTACCACAAATTCATCTGGAATCTCAAATCCTGTATAATCCACATGGACTGGCACTTCCCGACGGTCTGGCTTATCTAACAATGTACATAGCTTCAACGAAGCTGGTTTTCTCGCCTTCATCATTTTCAAGAGGAAAGATAAGGTATTACCCGAATCCACAATATCCTCAATGACGATGACATCTCTGTCCTCTACTGGCTCATCCGTATCCTTAACTACCTTGACGCGACCAGTCGAAACCGTTCCCGCTCCATAGCTTGACACACTCATAAAATCCAGCGTAACGGGTACTGTAATATATTTGGCAAGTTCACATGTAAAAAATACACTGCCTTTTAAAATGCAGATTAAGTGAACACTTCTTCCTTCATAATCCTTACTAATCTGAGCAGCAAGCTCCTTAATCTTGTCTTCCACTTTTTGCTGGTCAATCAATACCCGAATCTTGTCTTCCATCGCTATATCCTCTCTTTCGTAATGATTAATACTCGTTTCGTCTGATCCGTTATCTTATATTCCTCACTAATTCTACCAGATAAAACCCAAATAATATGGCTTCCATCTGCTAATACCAATTCCTGTCCACGTAGACTTGCTGGCACCTTTTCGTCAATAAAATATCGGGAAAGTTTCTTTTTCTTGCCCATGGTATTGATAGTTAGATAGTCCCCTTCTCGTGGGTTCCGTAGAAAAATGTTATTTTCTATCTTATCATAATCAAACCACTTCGTATAGTCTTTTTGTGGAATCTCGCCTAGTTCACGCCAATTTTCATGAATCTCCATACGAATTCGATAGCACTCACCATCATACGTACCTAACTGCGTACATGGCGGCTGACATTGCACGCAAAACTCCGTGTCTTCTGTATCAGGTTGCAATTCTTCATAAAAACGCACACCTTCATATGTCCGTTCCACCACAATTCCTTCCGGCAGATTGATTCGTTTACCAACTTCCTTATCTGTCAGTTCAAAAATCATCTGGTAGTGTGTACCATCAACATCTTTTGCATTCGCAATCAAATTCTTGAGAATTAATCGAATCAGCTCGACTTGAATCACCGGCTCAAGTGCTGCAAACTCTGCCGTTTCATAAGTATATTCTGTTCCTTCTAATTTGACAACTCGCACATACTCTTTTTTTGCAACGCTCTCGATATATTCATTTTGCATTGCAATCCTGCGTGCCGCTTCTGCCACATGCACCTTGGCGCGAGCATTAATCTCTTCCTCTAGATACGGAAACACCTTAAGACGAATCTTGTTCCTTGTATAATTCGTCTCTAAATTTGTCGAATCTTCGCGATAGGTCAGATGATTTTCCTCGATATAGTGAGCAATATCTTCACTCTCGGCAAATAAAATCGGGCGTATCAAATAATCCCTTCTTGGTGGGATACCTGACAACCCTTTCGGACCAGTACCACGAATCAGGTTAAATAAAACCGTCTCTGCCACATCGTCCTGATGATGCGCCACTGCAATTTTATCAAACCCATTTTCTAGTCTCGCCATTTCCATCGTCTCATATCGTGCTAGCCTGCCAGCCTCTTCTTCCGAGATTCGTTTCACTCTAGCAAGCTCTCTGACATCAATTGTCTCAATCCGGCATGGCAAACCCATCCGCTCTGCCATCTTACGCACAAATTCACCATCCTGTACAGCCACTTCACCACGAATCTGGTGATTCACATGTACAACTAACAACTCTAGATGTAGCTCGGGACGTAATTCATTCAATACATGTAATAGGCAAACCGAATCCTTGCCACCCGAAACCCCAACAATGATTTTATCTCCCTCTTGTATTAATCCATTTCGTTTATTAAATGCGATAACTTTCGTCTTCATCTTTTTATCCATTCCTGCGCAACCCATCGCGCATAACATGTTTGTGTAAATAACCCACAGAGTTATTTTACTCTAACTTGTGGAAAATATCAAACTCTTCCTGTTTTTTCCCAGATACCCGCCACTAAAACGCTCATATCATCCGATGCCATTCTCTCTCCCCGTTCTAGCGCCTGCATCAGAATCCGATTGGCAATATCACTCGGATTACTGCTTCCCATATTAACCAATATATTTTCAATATAAAATTCCTTTTCCTCTCCTGGAAATGCATCGATAATACCATCAGTCACCATCACAATAATATCGCCATCTTGCAACTGCCGTCTCTTCTGATCGGGTTCTACCTCTAACTCAACTCCTACTGGCAAGGCAGAAGAATACAACGTCTCCAC